>JBHIVA010000104.1:0-6292 GCA_042138015.1 Nitrososphaeraceae archaeon
GAAAGATAGTTTGAAAAATAAATTATCAAACATGAATCGAAAAAGACAAAAAAAAACAAGAAGATACGTTCGTTATACCGAAAGATAAATATGATTACTCATCGAATAAGATATTTTTTTATTTAAAATTCATTAATACTTAGTGTTGAATTTGTTCCCCAACCATATCTTTAGAGAATTTTAATTCAATAGTTCAATCAATTTAGTTTTTTTCTCATTACTTACAAATTTAGATATTAGTTGTTTGAAGATCAAATCTGGGTTTTCTTGAATTTCCATTCTTACAATAGTTTTAATTTCAATTCTTTAGAATAAATACGGATAAAAGATTTTTGGCTACATCCATGGACAATGAAATTTCTCTCCAGAATATTCTGTCAATGAATCTCTATTGAAATGCCATAATACTATTATCCATAAATCCTTGTTTGGTATCTTTATTTCCAAGAGACTGTATTCTGTAATGTAGGTTTTATTTCTAGGATCATTGAGAATCACCACCAATCTTTCCTCTACTTTAGTTTATGCTTCAGCAAACCTCATTATTCAATCTGGATCTAGAATTATAGGATTGGTAGAACATCTGACACTTACATTGACAATATCCGTGTTTTGAACTTACATTTATTACGAGATACTTTTCAATTTTAAAATAGCCAAAACAGAGACATAGAAAATTTCCAAAATGTTACCCCTTTCTGGGTAAGGCAAAACAGCATTACAGATCAAAAAAAGTACTGGAATATTTTGCTGATAATAAGAATAGGTTGATTCCAGTATACCAACCAACAGCATCTCCAGAATTTATGGTATTGGAATAGATATGGTATATATCTAAAAATGATCTTCTTATTTTATAGTACTATCAATCATTTATAGATTTTAAAAATAAAATATCTTCATATTTTAGAACAAAAAGATTCAATCTGAATATGAGAAATTACCTGGTTGGAGGCTAGTAATCATATTTATCTTAATTGATATGCGTATAACAAGATTGAACTATTTTAAATGAGATCACAAGAAATATTTTTAATAATGACTAGTGGTTGCCTATTTGTTACTTAATAGAATTTGCTTTGTTAAATTGTATTCATTTTCATCTAATAGATTCAAGTGATAATCATTAGTATGTCCAAGATTAGTAAAGTATTGTTTTGATTCAACACTGGATACAGATACCCATCCATCATCGTTTCCAGGAATAATATAATTTCCTTCTATCTCTGGAAGCCAATTTCCTGCAATGGTATAATACTTTGTATTGTTATTTCTTTCTGCACTAGTAGCATCTGAACCAGGTACTAAATCGAAGACAGCAGGTTTACATATGAAACTACTTGTGGCTAAGGGGGTTCCTGCATTTGGAGTTCCAATCATTATAAGATTTGCAACACTATCCGTATTACTGAGATCTAGGTAAACTCTTGCATCCAGACCACCTTTACTAAAACCTACAATATTTACTTTATCTTGTCCTGTTATTTTCTTTATTTCTTCGACTTTAATAAATAATTCTTCTGCATGATCATTAGCTGACCCACACATATCATCTGTTTCAAAAGTTATAGGAAAAAATGCAATTCCATCGTTTCCAAGTAAATCAAACCATTTATTCCATGCGGAAGACTCTTGAGCATATCCATGTAATAATATTACAGGTAGAGGGAGGGTATTCACTGCAGTAATATTTATGCCTGTTTGTGCATTTACAGAATCGAAAAAATATTCGTTTGTTGTTATATACGATATAATAACTGCTAAAAATATTAGTACAATTGTAAATTTTGACATAATTATTACTTATTTATATTTTATTTTAATTTTTCTATCATACTATTTTTAAGGTGCTGACGATATGTAAATTTTCTAGTTTGTTTATTGTTGTATGTTGACTAGGTTCAAAGTTAACATACTCCGTATGAGATTGAGGCTGTGACTGAACTGTATCTGTAAAGTGGCTATCATACTACTCTAATAGAGAGTGCATGGATGTTTGCCACCTGTTAGCCAACAAAACAAGAAAGAAAAAAGAAGGTGAACAAAAAAGGAAGGAAATTGAATCATCTTGGAATAGATGTTGGAAAGAGAAATTGTAGAGCAGCACTAAAAGATGATAAAGGGAAGATACTAGGGGAATTCTTCTTTGGTAACAATTCTGATAGAATATCTGATCTAATTAATAGGATATACAATCATTGAACAAAAAAATGTAATGCGGTACTTGAATCTACAAGCAACATGTGAATGAGAATACACGACACACTGGAAGATAATGGAATAGATACAATACTAGCAAATACATACAAGACAAAGATAATAGCACAAGCAAAGATAAAATCAGATAAACTTGATGCACGTATACTATTTGATCTACTGAGAACTGGTTGGTGTACGAATCATATGTATTGTAAAGGAATTTAGAGAAAAAAGGAGTCTTGTAAGACATATAATAGCCTTATCCAGAACCAAGACAACCAAAATATCACACTATACAACCCTACAGAAATTTACTGATAGAATCAACATAATGATGCTTGGAAAGATAATGTCTTCATTTATCCTCTTTTCGGGTACTAGACTCATATTTGCTGGCATAGATGCTACTGGATTCAAAATATCATTTGTATCCGAGTACTATACCAAGAGAGCAAAACTACAAAAAAAATATGCTAAACTGTCAATTGGAGCAGAGATATTCTTAAACAGCTAATCTGCAATATCAAGATAAGACAAGCTCCTGCCAGGCATGACAACCTAGATTTCAAATCTATTATTACAAAAATATCAAAAATAAAAAACTGTCTATAGTCATTGCAGATAAAGCATATAATAGCGAGCAAAATCATATACTGGTGAGTGAGAAAGTACATGGATTCAGGTCATGTCTACAAGATATCAACAAGTACCAGTATGGAAAACTCGTGGTAATTATATAAAGGAAATGAAACGTAGTTACAACAAGATTTTGTACAATCTGCGTAACAAGGATGAAACTATTGTGTCAGTGATAAAGAGATTGTTTGGAGAACATATCAACTCTATACTTGTAAGAATGCAGAATAGAAAGTTGATGCTTAGATGTATAGCATACAATACTCATAGGATGGTAAATTTGTTAGCTATTATGGGATGGTTTCTACAAAGTCGTTATTAACTATGTTTCATTGGAATAGTTATGGACGATGATCTGAAAGAGAAGAAATGAGGGAAGAAACACATCACATGGATGACAGATAAACAGGATGAGGAAGAGGAGAAACTTGAAGAAAAAAATATGAAGGTGAATAAACTGCCAATGATTTAGATTTAGTTATAACTTTTAGATATATCTAATAATAACATGTTTTTCCTTTTTCCAAATCCAATTCTTTTAGTAGAAATGTTACAAATTTGTACTTCGAATTAGTTTAACATTCGCCAAAATATTTCATACCCTTATCTGTAGACAGTATTATTTTTAATGTTGATAAATTATTGTAATGTATGGGTTATAAGAATTATCTATTGCAATTTTTTAGTAAGATATGCATTACAACAGGTATCTGAACAAAATGATAATGTGCCCATAACTGAGCTAGAATATTTTACTCCATCAACTAGATTATTAAACTCCTTATTACAAGACATACAATTCAAATACATTTGAGATATTTATACATGCAATGCTATAAATTCATTGTGTGCTGAAAAGAATTTTCAAAATATGTTTTCTTCATAAATTGCATTTATTCCGAAAGATATACATATAAAAAAAATCATCATTATTTCCTAGCCTTAATTATACTATATTTCTTGAATTATACTACAGGAATTAGAAAAGGTTAGATGTTTGGAACTTAATATTATTTTTATGGAGTATGATTTTTTTTGTATTGATATAGTTGGTTCTTCAAAAGATACAGATTCACAGGATGAAAACATTCAAGACTTACTAATTGTCATTAAAGAAATTTTATTTCCTTATGAAAAGATAATCCAGACTGCCTTTACAGGTGACGGAGTTATAATCTGGTTTAAGGAAGATACTATATTACCCTTACTTCTTTCGTTAAAAATACATGAGGAATTTCCTCAATTAAGAGGTCAATCTAATTTAGGATTGAAAATAGGAATAGCACGAGGAGATGCGATTGAAATCGATACTGCAAAATCATTAGTAGGAATCCCTGTTTGGGGGAACGGACCAGCAATATCTAGAAGATTATGTGAGTTATGTGACGAGGGTCATATTTTATTGGATGCAAGTATATACGAAAGTTTTATCAACAAACACAAGATTGAAATAGAACAGCTATTACCATCTAAACCTAGTCGACAATTCTTTCAGGATTTAGGTGAATATTTCGTTAAACATCAAAAATCGATACATGTACTTAATTTTTGTAATAATATACCAAATAATGATATTCCAATGTTTGGAAATAGTAATTTTCCAATAGATAAACGAGGAATTATTGATAGAATTAATATAGATTCTGAATTGTCTAGTCCATTTGATACTTTTTTTGAATATGAGGGAATTCTCTTGAAGAAGAAAATAGATCAAGGTCGTAATATAATTTTACTTGACGAATCAATGAAAAATATGTACCAGTCACTTTTCCAACACGCTACAACCTATGATTCTATAAATACAATGGTCCCTAGTATATTTCTACGATACCATTCTAATACTTCTTTATTAAATTATCACGCAAGATTAAGGAGAAGATCAGTTAAAAATAATATAATTTCAGAAAGCACTAGAGTTATGGTTATGGAAAAGCATGAGATAGAAAAAGATTGGGAGAACCATAATACAAGGGATATCTGTATCGATTTTCTTAATTGGCATAAAGATTGGGGAGTAACATTATTACAGATCGAACCTGTATATGTTAATGAAATTAGGAGAAATATTGAAGATAGTACAAATTTTCAATTTCAAAGTATGGAAATCGGTTTTTGGAAAGATAAATATCTTGTCCAATTCGCCGATTCTAAAATTGATAAAAAAGATGATATCAGAAAGTATAATATGTGGATTTCTGGTTCTAATACTATATCTTATGTGAACTGCGAGTTACTCATTAATTCAATATTTGAAAATAATGAAATTTATGAGATAAAATATGAAGATGACCTACGAAATCCAGCATTTATAAAATGGAATAACAAATACTGGAAACCAAAAATTAGTTGAAAATTTCATTTTAAATCTCTAGTTATTGTCCATGTTATTTGTAGATTAACCGAAAATGATAATAATGATATATGGGATAAATTGGAATATTAGTAGATGTAATTTCATAATGGCAAAAATTAGAGTTTACAAAAAAAGTCCTAAATTTATAGATCAGGTTGATCTGGTGGGTGAAATCAGTAGTTTGGGTCTAGTTGACGGCCTAACTAAATTTTATAACCCACCAATTGAGAGAGAAGCTAAGAGTATAGTTGCTGGTCCTAGTTTTCTACAGTTCCTAAATAAATTATTCCAAATTCAACTATCTTCTGGCGATATTATAAATTTAGATAGTGCAAGTCACAGTAAATTTTATATGCTTTCTTCATCTGGAACATGGGATGAAATAATAAAATTGCAATAATCAATTAGGTATAATAAAATAAATGTTCTTTAACTACACTTTATTTAAATAATACAATTAATTCTCTTAAACTTTATACTATAAAGGAAGGAGATACGATTTACATAGTACTTGGATTGTATGCTGTGTTGAATACATGTAAAAGTCTTTTCCTGTTATCTATTCTCTTATCCAACTAGCAAACCCCTTGATATGCGTGACCTATCTTCTAGGGTAAGGTCTTTTGTGTTGAATGGGAATATGTGTTAGCTGCTGTATATGTGAGCCATCAATAGGGCTCTGATAGATGTTTGCAGCTTTGTCTGGCTAGTTGGTATAGTTAGTATCATAACAATAAAAAAAGAAGGAGGTGAAAAGGAGAATAGAAAATAAAAAAGAATCAAATAATAATAATAATGGCTCTGTTAAGATAAGATAATATTCACCTCCTCTTCTAACTCAAAATGATTATTATTTGCTATGGTATCATTGTACATAGAAATAAAGAATTGTATCCAGTTATGTACATGAAATAGATTGCATTCCTCTTTGGGTCTACATGGATAGTAATCATCAAATGATTCAATTCTATCTTTCAAATACTGATTTACTCTTTCCATCAAACTTTTCTCTATTGAAGAATGCAAATAGTGTTTCAATCCAATTACATTACAGGCTTCATCATACCACGTACCACCATCAGTATAAACTGTATATTTTCCATA
>JBHIVA010000105.1:0-6276 GCA_042138015.1 Nitrososphaeraceae archaeon
AATAGAGATTCATTGACAGAATATTCTGGAGAGAAATTTCATTATCCATGGATGTAGCCAAAAATCTTTTATCCGTATTTATTCTAAAGAATTGAAATTAAAACTATTGTAAGAATGGAAAGTCAAGAAAACACAGATTTGATCTTCAAACAACTAATATCTAAATTTGTAAGGAATGAGAAAAAAACTAAATTGATTGAACTATTGAATTAAAATTCTCTAAAGATATGGTTGGGGAACAAATTCAACACTAAGTATTAATGAATTTTAAATAAAAAATATCTTATTCGATGAGTAATCATATTTATCTTTCGGTATAACGAACGTATCTTCTTGTTTTTTTTTGTCTTTTTCGATTCATGTTTGATAATTTATTTTTCAAACTATCTTTCATCTGATCAAAAATTATAGCAAGATCTAATCCACTATTTGCATAACTATATCTCTTAGTTGTAGTAAACAGACTTATATCAATCTCATATCGCTTAGTTTTTCCTCTAACATTTATTAATTTTATTTTGCATCTAGCTTCTTCTAAATCAGGGATTGTTTTTTTAAGGAATTTAATAATTGAATTAAATTTCATTTTGGCAAGTTCCGAAATAAAAGGATCGTCAGGCAGGCCGATTATATAAGCAGGTATTTCTTCTTCTACTCTTTCGCCTAGTAGGGATATTACGTCTCTGTATGTAATAATTCCCTGAACTTCGTTTCCTAATGTAACAATTGAATATGTTGAATCATTACTGTTGAACGATTGGATTATCTTAGCAACAGAATCCTTTACAGTGGATGTTTCTACACCTCTTTCTGCAATTCCTTTAACGGGAAATCCTAATAATTTACTCATATTTGGAACTCCACGTGCTATGTTATCTGAATTAAATGAGGTGAGAATTACTTTTGCAATGTCAAATGAAGTAATAATTCCACTCAAGTTTTCCTCCACAATAGGGATATGGTCAATTCTGTTTCTAACCATTATGTTCTTAGCAGTTGAGGTTAAGTCAGTTTCTTTTATCTTAATTGGATTTGGAGTCATTATCCTAGTGCAGAGGAGCTTGATATTTTTATCTCCCATGGATTTTAAAATCGACTTTGTGGTGACCTGTCCTATTATTTCGTCATCTTCGATTACTGGAATAGATCTCAATCTGTAATGGCTCATGATACTTGCAGCTCTTTTGATATTACTGTCTTTTGAAATACTAGGAGTAATTTTTGCCATAGAAACCAATTTTTGAGCATTGACATCTCTAGCTGAAAGGATATCTCTTAAAGTTACAGATGTTATTTTATTTCCATTTTTACAATAAACACTATAATTGGTCATATTCATAAGGTTTCCAAGCATTTTTGAAATATTTTCATTTGAATTCATAACGTCTACGGATTCGATAATATCTGAAATATTTTTTTTCCCAATTCTATCAAGAATCTTAAATAGTTCTTTTCTCATCTTATTACTTGGTTTTCCGTAAATATTAATATATTATTATTTTGTTACTTTAGCATACCACGATTTTTATAATTTCCTTCAGTCATTGGAATACATGCCAGTAAACAAATGATTACATGATTATAACTAATATTTGATAGAACGTGCAGGTGTTTTAATAGATTGGATTTCGTCAAATCATCCACCAACTAGGAAATCAAGAATAAAAAATAAAAAAAGTGAGAGCACCATTCCAGTATTATGATAATTACATTCAGTTTTTAGCATTCCTAAAGATTGTTTCAAGATTCCATATCGTACAGTTCAAGGCATAGTACGTGGATTATCAGAGTATGTAAGAAGAATTGAAGAGATACACTTTGCCCATATCGGGAGATGAATTTTCAAAATAGAACTATCTGTTGGGAATCTAGACTTTCAAAATGATGATTCCATATTACTTATGGTGATGCAGCAGGTTTGACAATTTCAAAGGTTGATTTCATAGAGACAAATGAAAAAGGGAAAAGAAGGAGTTTGTAAAACTGCATATACCTGTAAATTAAAGTCAAAGTTGTATCATTTAGGATAACTAAAGGAAAGGTACATGATACAAAAAAGTTTGGTTCTCTGGTAAAGGAAGCAGTAGCCAGTAAATATGCTATAGACAAAGTGTACGGAGACAAAGCATATGGTAATAGAAATAACTTTAACGTACTTGACAAGATGAATGCTGAACAGGCAATAAAGATTAGAAAAAATGCATCGACCAGATCAAAAGGCTGTACATTAAGAAGATATGAGGTCATACTCATCAGGAAATTGGAATATGATGTATAGAAGGAATTGAAAGATGCAGGTAGAAGATGGATAGCTGAAATAGTTTTCTCTGCAATCAAAAGAGTATTTGGAGAGCACCTTTTATCAAAGAAGTTTATTGAACAGAAAATTGAAGTCGGTCTAAAGATTATGCTTTACAATAAATGCATGGCATTGTAAACACAAACAAACTCTAGATCAAACTGAGACATACAAGTAAAAAAGTGAATTAAGTATAGGTTATATACCACGGGCATATTCCATTTATGGTATACCTACTTTAGGGTATATTTAAATTTAATAAACGTATAATTAATATCGTACAAATAAACTACTATATGTGTGAAAAGTCTTCAGTTACGATAAACACACTTAGAAAATCCTCCCTTAAAACTACGATATTGATCTCTATGGTTAGACAATCCAGAATAAGAAAAGGCGATCAGTTAGATTGGTCTGTAACAAAGATGTGGGAAAATGAACTTGTAATAGTTGCAGGAAAAGAAGACAAAAAATTAGAACAAAACATAATTCTTTATTCCTTTACTGATAAGGAAAGACAGAAGACCTATTCTGGATATGACGAAAATATACAAAAAATAAGAAATGAGTTCTAAAGATAACGACGGTACTAAATTCAAGACCTGTGTATATGGTTGTAATACTCAAATCTTTTGGAATACAGATTATAATGAATATTGGGAAGCATACACAAGAAAAAAACATATTTGCCCTAATAGAGGACGTTATAGTAACAAACCTACAAGTACATCATCAAATACATCTTATCCATATAGAAAAGGAGGGTATTCAATTTTATCAAAACCTAAGATGGATAACTCCTTTGAATTGTTGCAGGGTACAATACCGGAAGTACAAAAACGATATGAAGTATTGTTGGATCTGATAAGGAATCATAATGGAAAGGTCCATAGTTCGCAGAGGGATCGAGACACCAAGACAGGGACGCTTGATATTATCGTATATTATGAAGTTCCCGAAGGCCAGCGTGAAGAAGTAAAAAGGAAGTTTAAGAACTTTACCATTCGCTAAGTTATTTTTTAGAAAAATTAATTTGCAATTTTAAATTCTTTGATCAGGGTATAAACAGTAAACAGAACTTAAGAGTTATGTATACAGAAACAAGAAGAAGAAACAGAATCTATGTCTTGATAAAGCATATCATTCTAAGGAAGTAGAACAAGAAATTATCAAAAGAGGATACATACCACATATATGTCATAGAAGAGAAAAGAAGAAAATTATTTCCTAAAAAGCATCTCGGAAGAAGATGAGTAGTAGAGAGAATAGATTCATAGCATAACAAATTCAGGAAATTATTTACAAGGTAGGAGAAGAAAGATGAGAACTGCCTTTGTCTTGTAGAATTGGCAGATATCCTTATTATTTACAGGAGGTTAATTTTAGGATAGGCTCTTAATCATAATCGTTAGCATTTGATTCACCTTCGTATTGTTCTTCTTCAAGTTTATCATCTTCCTCTTCTTGTTTATCATCCTCTTGGTGGTGAGTCTCCTCCCTCATTTCTTCTCTTTCAGACTCATCACTATCTTTTTCCCTTTCTGATTTATCACTCATAATTATCATAATGGGGGTATAGTTAATAACATTAATTATTGATATGTTTAATATATTTCTAAAATTTTTATCTAACAAATAGTATTTCTACTAACTACTCCTCCATTCCTTACTCCATTCCCAACTATTTTGAATAATAAAAATATTAAAATACTTTTTTAAATGTTTGATTTAGTTCAAAATTAAAGACTGTTTTAACAGTTTTGTAAAGGCATTAGTAAGTTATTTCGGTAAACTAACCCTAATTACTTTTTTTTTATTATCTATGAACAACTTCATTCAGAATAAGCAATCCGAAATAATTGTTTCTATTTTATATTATAAACTACCAAAGTAATTATAATGTTGTTAACCTAAGGTAAAATATGGAATAATATCCTAATTATAAATTATGTTCTTTGCTCAATTTTAGAAGATTTTTTTAGATTTAATTCATAGATTTTTCTTAAATTAACAAATCCAAACTAATAGTAATTATATTGCTTAACATAGATTCGTATAGTTTTATTTCAAGAAATAATTATTTTCATGTGTAAAAGATGTTGAATTTTATATTATGTAATTTGTAAACTGACTTTTGTTAGGAGTTATAGATTGTTGAGAAATTATGAAGTAACATGTTAATATGGTAAATATAACATGTCGTACAATTAATAACAAACTAAAAACTTTGTTCTCATAATAAGGAAAATATAAATTTGATACTATTTCTTTACTTGTTACACAAAAGATATGTGAAAACCAATTATAAAAATCTAATTCATAAAATAATATTATCTTCAAATATAAATTAAATTCTAAAAAATCCAAATATGATCGCGTTTACTCAATAATATAGAATACTTTAGATACATTATATCTATTTATATTAAATATCTAAAAAATATCAAAAAAAATTGAATTTATTGTATTATCAAAACAGGTTTTCTAATATGATTAATTATTTTTTGGACATCACTAAATAAAGATCTAAACCAAGAATCTATATGAAAAGTTAACATAACAACCAGATCATAGTTATTATTATTAATTTCATCTACTATTTCATTGACTACATTACCAGTTAGAAATTTATAGGTAATTTTATTTTCACATCCAGCTTCTTTACACTTTTTGATTTTTTCTTCCATAGCATCTATTACATCACCTTTGATCTTTCTATGGAAGTCTTTATTATCCATTTGTGATATCTCATGTGAGCCTTCAAAGGAAATATTTCCTAATTTTTCTACATCTTGTAATATACGAAGAATAAATAATTCTGCTCCAGTAGAATTAGATAGATAAATAGCATAATTAAGCGCTTTATTTGATATATCTTTACCATCGTCAGTAACTAATATTTTTTTAAATAAGGGTAACTTATTTTTTGAAATATGATATTCTTCCATTTCTTTAGGCCTGTCTTTCTCTGGCTTAAGTTTTGATATATTATTTTGTTCCGAACTTTTTGCTTCGCCATTTGAATATACATGATCTTCATCCTTGCTCATAATATCTAATATAGTGCTTGATTAAAATATATAACTTTAACTTGATATAAATATATTTTTATAATGAAAGGTTATAAACTAGGCTAAATATTAAACCTAGTACTTCTTTAGCAGTTGTTAATATTTATGTCGGAATTACTTCAATTAACCTGTTTTAAGTAACTTGCGTTTGTTCTTACTAAAGTCTTTAAATTATCCCGAGTCTGTTCAAGTGCTGTATTATATACTCTCATATTCGATGCCAGTGTATTATTTATAAGATTGTTGGCATTTAATAGATACGTTGTAAAACTATTAACGATTGCTGTATTATTTTCAACAATTCTTTGTGGATTATACCAATCCCATAATCCAGAGACGTTTACATTATGTCTATCTACTTTTGATTGAACAGAATCTATTACTTCTTTTTCTGCTTCAATAAAGTCAGAGGCAATATCTTTTATAGTTTGAATAGTTTGTTCTTGATATTCAGAAATACGTTGTGCATATCGTGGAATTTCTCTTGTTGCTTCATCGGTACTTCTTTTAATAGTATGTAATGTGTTGTCAAGTATCTGGTATATTACATCTTTTTGTTGATTTAAGGTTTTATTATAGTCTATATTTACACTTTCATTGAAATTATTGTTGTCTTTGTTAAATTTAGTTGTATTTTTTTCATTGAATTTCGGTTCATTTACCGCTACATTTTCTGTTTTCTTTATTTCTTCTTTTGCTGACATAATTATTACTAAGTTACCAATACATATAAACTAATGCATTATATCTAATGTAAAAATACATTATTTAGATAGACTTTTTTTATGGCGGTGTTAACTTAACAAAAGAGCTTTAGCTGTGAATGTTCTATTCTAACAATATATGTTGTTGAAATTTGAAAGAAATAGAACATCCACTATTGTAGTAATGTCTACTGTATTTGTA
>JBHIVA010000106.1:0-6266 GCA_042138015.1 Nitrososphaeraceae archaeon
GTAAAGTTAGATCAAGGAAAATACAGTGTTAGTGAAAGTGGGCCATCTGATTATACAGTCAGTAAGTCAAGTTCGTGTTCTGGAACGATAAACCCTGGACAAACAAAGACATGTACTATTACCAATACGTATAATCTACCTGTACTTACGGGTACATTAAAAGTAGTAAAAAAAGTCGTTAACGACGGAGGAGGTTCTAAGGGACCATCTGACTTTACTATTACAGTAAATGGGAAAAACCCTCAGCCATCATCTTTTCCTGGAAGTTCATCTGGTGTGAACGTGAATCTGAAAAAAGGGAGTTACTCTGTTACTGAAATAGGTCCTGAAAATTATAATGCAGACTATTCAAGCGGATGTCTAGGTAATATAAGTCCAGGCAACAAAATTACCTGCACTATCACAAATGTATATCAACCTGAAGAACAATCTGCACAATTGATAGTCATAAAAGATGTGGTTAACAATTACAATAACAGTGACTCGGCTACAAAATTAAAACCATCTGCATTTACCATTAAGGTAAGTGGGAATGATCCATCACCTAAGTCATTTCCTGGAAGATCTGGAAGTGGTATTACCGTTACTTTGGATCCTGGAAGGTATAGCGTGACGGAGAAAGGTCCTTCAGGATACTCCACATATTATTCAAATGGATGTGAAGGGAAAATAAAATCGGGACAAGCAAAAGTTTGTATTATAACAAATGATGCTGATCAACCCTCACCTGTCATTCCTCCACAATCCCCACTCTCTGTAGTGGGATCAATATCTGGATTTACCTCGCCTTATGGAATGACATTTGATTCAGATAACAATTTGCTTTATGTGTCAAATTCAGGGATACTTAATAACGTGGGCTCGATTTCAGTGATAAATACTACAAATAATAATATTGATGCGATCATTCCTGTAGGTAATAATCCTCAAGCGGTTGCGTACAATTCTGCTAATGACTTTCTCTATGTTGTAAATTCTAATTCAGGAACGATATCAGTAATTAATACTACAACTAATTTGCTAATTGACTCAATTAATATTGGAAATTTCCTGGGAACAGGTCTTTCAGGAATAGCTGTAAATCCAATTAATAATACAATATATGTAACCAATAGCGGATTAAATACAATATCACTAATAAATGGAAGTTCAAATACCGTAATAGGTAACATCAGTCAATTTACAGGAAAATTTTTCAGTCCTAATGGAATAGCGTATAATTACGATAATGGCAACTTGTATATCACCAACAGGGGTTCCGATACTGTTTCAGTAATTAATAGCACAACAAATACCTTGGTAGATATCATAACTACAGGTGGGATAGCTCCTACTTCTATCATTTATAATGCAGTTAACAACTATTTGTATGTTGCAAATACTGGTTCAGATACTGTGTCCATCATAAATGGTACTACAAATAGTGTTATTGAAACTGTTTCAAGTGATGCGAGACCGACAGGTATAACATACGATCAATATGATGGTAATATTTTTGTTACAAATTCTATAAATGGAACAGTTTCAGTTATTGATGTATTTCTTAATGAAGTTGTTGAAACTATTGATATATTAAGTAATAACAATAATTTGACCGGAATAGCATTTAATCCTAACAATGGAAATATTTACGTAGCAAACACTAACATGGGAAGTGTTTCCATCTTGGGCCCGTAATTGTAATTGAGCTAATACATAATCTCCAGATCTGAAAAGATAATATTCAGATTGTTCAGGAAACAAAAAATTATTTGAAGCAATAAAAACCATATCGAAATGAATCATTTATCGAAAGAAAAGAAATAATCAGGGTACGGAAGTCTGTGAAGAGTTACATTGTGATAATTAATGATTATCATCTGATAGAGTACAAATATGATTAGAGAACTCTATTACGAGTTGTCTTCTTTATTCTAGATCAGTATATTTTAAATACTTTTCAAATCTATCTGCAAAATCTTTCAGTATTGGTTCTTTAGTGATTTCGTAAAGTATTTTGAATTGTTGAATTTGTCCTTTATGATAATTTATCATTGACCAATTTTCCATTAGATCATAATAAGACCAGAAACCAGTATCATATTTTACCAAATTTTCTTTTAAATAATTTATTCCTTTGTCAAAAATCATTTTTGCTACAGGGTCATGAGTTTTTTCGTAGTATTCCCATATAATAATCAAAGACTGAGTATGACCATTTAGAACATATGTTTTGGGTAGACCAGATTTTGCTATGATGTGAAGAAATATAGAATTATTTTCAATATTTTCGTCAGATACAAATCCACCTTTATCATAATCAATTAGAAAGGATTTAATTATTTTATTCGATAAATTAAAATACTTTTCATTTCCAGTCAATTCATATGCCAATGTTAGTACTTGAAGACCTTTAGCTTGAGCCAGAGCAGACACATACGGAGGAGATATCCAGCCATAAAACCTCCATGGATAATCATATTCCCATAATGAGTAATCTTCTTTATCTCTACTATTTTTGACCAGCCAATCTACTGAATTGATAAATTTCTTTTTAGACTCTTCTTTGTCTATGTTTTTCGTATAATTTGTATAATACTTTAGTGCTCCAGTAGCTACAGTTAAAGGATTGTAAACACTTCTTTGAGCCCCAGGGTATTTGATTTTATAAATCCCGTTTTCGTCAGTCTCTATCTGAGGAGCATTAAATACTATATGTGCCCCGACTAAAGGTACAAAAAATGATCTAACTTCTAAGCTTTGCTGATTTTGATAAATTACGGTGGCTATAAAAATAGGTAATAGTAAAAATATAAAAAATTGAAAGGGAAAAAACATTTCAACAATAACAGTTCCTGATTCTAAATCCATCCGGTAGTAAAAGTATCATTCGATAGTAAATGTAAGTCTAAAATCACAATTTGTATCTACTATATCATATAAATCTCCAGATTCTCCAGAGCTTTCAGAACAATAGTCGTGATTTAAACCTCGTCCAAAATTATCTTTAACAGAAAATTCTTTAGCTATAATTCCCACAGAATCATTCCGATCAAAAGCAGTCAATGGTTCTACACTAAACCGTGATTTGTCTTTATCATCTGATAATGGATCTTCATTATTCAAAATACTTGCAATATCAGGTAAATAATTTTTCAACTGATCTATTCTACTATCATATTCGATACCCAAAGTTATAATTCTCAGAGTTTCATTATTCCTGATTTTGAATTCCATGGATTTTTCTCCTTTTGGAAATAGAATTGTCTGGCCACCTTCAACACTTTCATTAGAATTGGTAAGCAATGATAATCTTTTTCCATTTACATAAACATCAATGTTCCATTCCCCATTAAATAATAAATCATGATCATTGTTTATTTTGATTGAGTCAAATGAGATGCTCAAGTTCTGAATTTCCTCTCTATTGTTCTCATTATTAGAATTCGGTTCTGTTTTCATTTCTTTATCTTGAGCTAGAATTTGTTCTATTTCAGAGGACAGGAATAGAATACTAATCAATAAAAAACTCAAAATTAAAGTGATAGTTATAAATTTATCGCTAAAACCTATTAGTTTTTTATTTGGATAATTTCTTTTTGTGAAGGTTTTATTTTGATTCATTGAACGTTCTCATCCCTGCCCTGAATTAGTAATATTTGATGATAACAAGAGCAATTCCTCATCAACATTATTAAGATGTTGTAACGCTTCTATGAGATCCCCCTTTTGTAATGAAAGTCTAACTTCCAAAAGATTTTCTCGAATTTCCTTAATAAATTCTGGTGTCACTCCCTCTTTAGCATAAGCAGAATACATATTTGGAATATTATTGAATGTGCTAATCATCAGATTTGAAGTCAAAATAACGAGTAAAAGTAGTATAATATTTGTCGAAAATTTCATCAAGAGTTATTTACATGTATGTTATATATAACATTCTTTCAAAAAAAGGTATGTTAAAAGTTAACTATTTTTTATTTGTAAATAATCTCATTTTTATTTAACAAAAATAAACTAACTAATTCTAATAGAGTCAATAAAGTCTATTACGTCTTTAAGGTTCTTCGAATAATCTTCTTGCAATGCAATGTATTCAATCTCGTAAACCTTATCTCCTCTTGGAATCAATATATCCAAAGTCAATCTCATATCTTTCAGTAATTTACCAGAAAAATAAGGTCCTATAGAATATTGTAATATTAATATTCGAATATTTTCATTTGGAGCAGTAATCTCGTTCTTTAGAATATTAAAATCATAATCATTAAAAAGATTCTTTAAATCTTGAATTTTTATTTTTGTTAATTCTGTAATTGATATATTCTTGTTTTTTGACTCATACAACCAGATATTAACTACTGCAGGAAAGCCTGAGTAAGGAGAACCAGAATTTTTTTTTGTATGTTTACTATTATTAATATCATCAAGTTCTGAGTTTTGTATTTCGAAGGAAATAACTCTATCTTTATGAGAAAAGTGATTTATAACTTCAAATAATTTCCAATTAATAGGATATTTAAAAAACAAATCAATTTCTGGATTTTCGTATTTATAATAGCGTATACCATCTACGTACTCCATAGATCTATCCGGTTTCGTGTTTAGTTGTTCATAGGATAAGTTTGGGAGAAAAAAAAGATATACAATTATCAATTGAATAGCAGATAATATAAAAAAATTAATATTATTCAATCTATCATCATATTAATATATCACTTATTTAATCTATTAAATATTATAAATATAGATCAAATTTATATACTTATAGATATAATAGTAAAAATTGATTTATAAACTCAATTTGAGCCTAATTTCCTTAGGCTCTATCAATTCCTTATTGTCTTCATCCTTTTATATTAACCCAGATATACGATCAAAATTAAAATAAAAAATACAAAAAAATTTGACGTTAATTTGACAAGATGATTTTTAAAATAATTACGTAATAATTATTCTAGATTTATTTGAAAATATTACAACAAAAAATATACTTTACGATATAGCTTTAGCATAAGGATTTAAAATTAGGTAAGAAGTTTAAATAATATTGTTCACTTTAGGCAATCTTTTCATATGACATCTTTTTACATAATAACATGGGTGAAAAAAAAATAAAGACAGAGAGAACTGTAATTGCAGTGAAGGTATTGGTATTAATTCTTATATTACCTTTGGCTGTCCTTTCAGCGATATTTTATAGCGATGTTTTAGCATATGAACAAACATCTTCAAAAGATTTGTCGAATAGCACAATTCTAGTAACAGGTTCGGCAACTACAACTGCAAAATCAGATCGAGTAATAGTTTCACTTGGTGTTGAAACAACAAATAGAACAGCAGAGCAAACTTTATTTTCTAATTCAAATCTAATGAACAAGGTTATTGAAGCAGTAAAAATTGCTGGTGTGCAAGAAAATGAATTAAGTACTTCTTCATTTACAATAACTCCTAACTACAATTATTCTCAATATGGCTCAAGGGGAAATCTTACTGACTTTACAGTTTCTAATTCTATTCAAATAGATAGTAATAACATTGATCAAGTCTCAAAGTGGATTGACGTTGCTGTAAAGAGTGGTGCTAATAACATTAATAACATATATTTTAGCTTGTCAGATACAAAGTTAGAAGATATAAAAAATAATTTATTGAAACAAGCTGTTATCAATGCCAAAATCAAGGCAGATATAGTATCATCTGCGGCAGGATTAAACATAACAGGAATTAAATCAATCGCAGTAGGGGGAATTGGAATTCCTCCTCCTATTATGCCTTATCCTGGACCATCATTGTCTGCAAAGTCAATCGGTTCTGAAGCATATTCAGCGACTCCAATCCTAGAAGGTGATCAAGAGATATCAGTTAGCGTGAGTATTATCTATTTTTTAGGTAGATAATATTTCATTCTATTGTTCTATCAAATATTTTTTATTAAATATAGAAATATAAAACTATAATACTCGGTCATTTTTTAATTTATTTCTTTGAAATCATTTTTAGTTCATATTAAATTTATACAATGATTTATATATTTTATAGTAACATATTATGAAGGATTTTTTCTAGCATGTAATAAATTATATAATAAGAAATAGTTGAATTTAAAGTAATTAACATAGTTTGTAGATAAATAAACCTAAGATGGGCTCTGTTAAGATAAGATAATATTCACCTCCTTTAATAAAAAACCATCTTTATTATTTGCTATTCTTGTATCATTATACATAGAAGCAAACAATTGTATCCAGTTATGTACATGAAATAGATTACATTCCTCTTTGATA
>JBHIVA010000107.1:0-6210 GCA_042138015.1 Nitrososphaeraceae archaeon
CGCCAAGTCCTCTTGCTTCTTTTTTTATAATGTCTTGTATATTAGAGTCATTTATAGGAATATCAATTGTCATATTTTCTATTGTGCAACATCCTATATAACACTACAATTGCATTTAAAAAAATTTTTTAATAATTGCAAGATAAAGAAGATGCAAGTTATATTCATTTGCTTCATCATATTTTGATTCGGAGTTCAGCGTTAGGATGGGACTAGAACCCTAATTCATTAAATGAGTTCTCCTTTCAAATATTAAAATATTTATGAATTAAATTTTAAAAATAAAATAGCGATTTAATAAAAACTATAAAGATTTATTTCCTTATTCTTTTATGTTTCTTTTTTTATAATCTTAGAGACACGAGCAGAAAGACATGTAATTACTCCAACAATGAATTGGGTAAATCACCAGTCTTTTCCCAAAAATTACTTATTTGATCTAATATATCTAATGCTTTGTATACATCAACAAGAATATGAATCTCTTTAGGATATTTTCATGTGAAAATGAATGTTTTCCTTGTATCTTTATCAATTCATCAGAAGGAAAATTAGATTCTGCAGTAATGAAGAATGAATGAGGGCCGTCGGGAGTAATACTGATATTGGTTCTAAAATGGGAGTCTATTTTAAAATAGTACACAACATATCTTTTAATACTTCTTTAGTACTTATTGCCTAGTTTAATGAATATTATTTTGGAGTTTAATTTTTCTTGATTTTTATAAAAATAACTATAGATATTAGCGCAGTAATAGATAAGATTGTACTGTATAATAATGCTATATTAATATTATAATTATCCCATAAAAATCCAAAAGTAATGTTTCCTATTAAAAGACATATACCTACTATCAGACCGTACAATCCAAAAGCTGTACCTCTATTATGTTCAGATATATAGGTAGAAATCAATGCTCTCTGTATAGTTTCAGATATACCAAAATAAATACCATAAACCAAAGGAATAGAGATAATGAAAATGAGATTACCTGATTGTGAAAAATACATCAAAATTATACTTATAATAAACAAGACGAAACCAATTATCATAACTGGTTCCTTACCTATTCGATCAGAAAGTATTCCCGCCGGAATACCAATTATGGTATGAGCGATATTGATCAATACATAGATCATCGGTACTAAACTTTGTTCTACTCCTAAATCATAGGATTTTAAAAGTATAAAAGAATAGTTGAATGCTCCAAGACTAAATATTCCTAATATTATAACTACAAAGACAAATGATTTATTCTCTAAAAACAAATTTTTTAGATTCGAAAAAAAAGTAATATTTGTAAGAATTTTTTTCTTATCATGTACCATAATTATTTTGTCTTTGACAAAGTAAACCAGAATGACAATGGCTATTAAACCAGGTATTATTGAAAGTAGAAAAATATAATGAATATTTCCAAACAATTCTAATATTAAAAATGCAAATAATGGACCAATAATCGCTCCTATCTGATCTAATGTTCTGTGAATTCCGAAGGCTTTTCCAGAATCAGTTTTTTCAACAGAATCAACAATTAATGCATCACGGGGTGCAGTCCTAATACCTTTCCCTATTCTATCAGAAAGTCTGACGATAAGAGTATCAACAAAACTGGTTACAAAAATGAAAAAAGGTTTACTAAAGGTTGACATACTATACCCAATTATGACAAGAGTTTTTCTTTTACCGATCTTATCAGAAATGTATCCTGAAGGTATCCGAAATATATAATTTATAAATTCACCAGAACCTTCTATTGCTCCTAAAATTGTCCTTGATAAATTCAAATCTTTAACAATGTATAGAGGGAAAACAGACATTACCATCTCGGTAGAAAAATCTGTAAAGAAACTTACTATTCCCATGTAAAATACGTTTTTCAATCCTTCAGAATGTTTCAATTTTAGGACATTACAAACTAAGATGTTAGATATTATATTAAGATCTTGGATATTTTCTAAAGTGAAAATCTGTGAATATTATTTATTTTTTTAAATTTAACCTAAAATATATGAGCCTGAGAAAACTACCACCCTGATGGGCGTAATACAGATAGCCTTACTAAAATAAGAATTTAATATTCTAGATATAATACTACCTTGTATTTAGCTTTTATTGTTAGAAACTTAAACAAAAGAAAAAATAATTGTACATTCATAGACTAATCTTTATTTGATTCGTTGATAGCATCTGATAATTTCAATACAATTCTTTTTCTTTTATGTCAAAATATGAAATACTATTTTATAGAACATGTAAAATAAAGCAGTTTATTGGAACAGATAAGAATAGGAATGATATTTATGGTGTTAGGCGCAGTCATGTTGGTAATTCCAGTAATTATAACTATAACAGAGAGTTCTCTTAGAATATTTGTTCCAATGATTGGTTTACTACTTTTGCTTCTTGGTTTTCCAATAATAATAGGTAGTAAGAGAGGTAAGAATATAGAAAATTAGATATTTAGAATTTAAATCAATACTTTTCCGTCGGGAGTAATACCGATATAGGTGCGAAAATAGGAGTCCACAATGAGTACAAAAGGAATAATATTTAGAAATAGTTTTTAAATTCATAAAATATTAATTAAAAATTAAATAATAGGATGTTATTAATTTGCAGTTAATGAAAAATTATTTGAATTTAACACTATTCCTTTCAACACTACTAAGTCTTATTATTGCGATGTCATTAAATTCAGTATATTCTCAAGATAACATGACAGACATAGAAGAACCAAAATTTATTGTGATTCAGCATGCATAATCGGGTTCAATATCTAAAGTTAATGCAACAATTAATTTCTTGGAATTAGATGAAAATGCCAAAAACCATATTTTCAATGGTGGATGTGAATAATGAAATACAGTACCTGTTTTATCATTGAACCATCTTTGACATTGTTTATGGAAGTACTTTGATATGAGCTGTATTGACCATTTTTTTGATGGCATAATACTGGCAATGTGGACAAATTATATAATTATTTCATCTTATCCTTCTGAGTAAATTGGTACATCAACTTTCATCAGGAAGAGAAGTTGCTAATGTAAACACATCTTGGATACATTTTATGTAGCTTTAAGCTCGTCTGAAATATTTAAGAGCGAAAATCTTTAATATTACCTTGAAGCAACGGCAATTATGTATATAATGTTGTGTAAATTTGTATTCATTACTCTGTCTATGTTAGCTTCGATAGTCATTATTACACTACAAGATGCATTTGGCACCAGTGCAACTAATATTTTTGATCAGAACCTCACAGGTAATGACGGTCAGGGACAATCATCGCCCCTCAAAGGGATGAATTTCTCTGAGACTACCTCAGCTCACAGCCAAGGAGGAATCTTGGAAACGACAATGATCATTGATGAGTATGAAGGTATGGTTGGAAACCAATCAGTCAAAGCGATAACCTATAACGGTTCGCTCAATGGACCGACACTTCACATAAAGCCAGGCGAACGGATGGTCATATACCTTGTAAACAATCTCGATCAACCTACCAACATACACTTTCATGGATTACATGTATCACCATTAGGCAGCTCAGACAATATCTTTCGTGTAATTGGACCAGGAGAAACTGCAAAGTACGTGCTCGATATTCCAATCGATCATGCAACAGGAACTTTTTGGTATCATTCGCACCTGCATGGCCTCACTACTACTCAAGTGGGTGGCGGGTTGTCTGGTTTAATCGTGATAGAAGGCTTGGTAGACTTACTACCAAAAGAGTTGCATGATATAGATCAGCAGACGTTTATCATGAGGGGTTTTCCATGGCATTATTGGCATCTTAACTATACTTCCCCAACATATCAGACTATCAATGGAGAGATCAATCCTATTGTAAGTATTTCACCAGGCGAGACTCAACTATGGCGATTTGCGAATATTGATCCAGGAACGTTTTACAATATAACATTACCAGACCATACCTTCCGCATCATCGCACAAGATGGTAACCCAGTCTGGGAAGTCTGGGATACAAAATACCTTGTGATCCCTGCGGGTACTCGATTCTCAGTGCTGATTACTGGTGAAGAAAATGGAACTTATCCTCTCAAAATGCTCAAGTACAGTGGTGGTTCTCAGCTCCCATATCCTGAGGAAACCCTAGCAACGATAAATGTGCAAGGCAATACTGGAGACGATACAGGAAACCTCGATGTATCGAGTCTAGTACCCCGGCATGACCTAGGAGATCATGAGCTCCAGGTTCAACGTACATTAGTGTTCTCTCCGTCCACGTCCAACACAACAATGAACCGCTTTGGCGAGGCTGGAACTAACATGATCGATGGCAAGGTTTTTGATCCTAATCGGGTCGACCAAAAAGTGAAGCTAGGAGATTTAGAGGAATGGACAATTAAAAATATCGATGATGAAGATCATACATTTCACATTCACGTCAATGACTTCCAGATAATGTCGGTTAATGGTCAACAATATGATGCACATGGTTTGCAGGATACAGTTATCCTTCCGTCCAATGGTGAAGTGGTAATACGTATCCCATTTGAGGATTTCGTTGGAACATTCGTCTATCATTGTCACATTCTTCCACATGAGGATACTGGTATGATGGGTACTGTTCAGGTGGTCGATCCATTCACACCACCATCCACAGCACATTAGAGTTTTTACTCATCTTCATAGGCTCTGAAGATAACGCTATTAAAATCTGTTAAGATGTTTATATCCTACATATTGGCAAATTTCAAAGTTAATACATTCATTTAACAGATAAGCTCTACAAACTATACCAGAGAATATAGTAACACTATTCTTTTATCTATATAAACTAAAAATTTATAACAGCAACTTTTTTAGAAATATAGTTTTGGTCCTAAGAGAACTAAATTTTTTTTTCGTTTTCCCTACTCTCTTCAATTAATTTGATATCTTCTTCATCTACATCTTCAAGACATTCAAAATCTGAAACTTTTATGCTTAATTCTTTTTGCAGGTTTTGTATTCTATTGGCATACATAATTTCCTTATCATATTCACCTTTATTTCGGGCTATACAGTATCCTACCCAGCATTTATGTAAGGCACCCCAGGTCTGATTTGTATAAAACAACGAATCTAATATTTTGTGATATTTTCTACCATCTTATAATATTTGGTAGGATCAAATCCATGCTTTTGGAAAAATGTGTTATAGTTCCTTCTGTATTTATGGACCCTCATTCTATTTAGTAATTTATTGTCACCAAGAATATTTAAAAAAACAGATTGGTTTTTTAAAAATGATAAAAACTAGTTTGATTAAGGATAAAATTACTATACTAAAATGTCAACCAGAATATCACAAATATAATATTCTAATTATTTTTTTCGACAAAAGTTTGCAGATATATTTCCTCATAAAGAAAAATTATTTTTAAATTTTTTCCAACGATTAAGAATATTAAAAGAATTAAAGATGTATATGGAATTGAATACCTTAAAATAGATCTTGATTTTTGAAAATATTCTTAATTTTGTAACTTATATAGAACACTATATTTTAATATAGTGAATTTCATTCAAATATCCTTTTAAATAATTTTGTAATATCTCAAGTAAAAATAGATTAATGGTATAATATTGTTGCCAGTATAAACTAAATTTTTGTAATTTGTCAAATTTATCGTTCCAATCTTCAAATAGATGAGCCCTACAAAACTACAGGATCGTTTGGAGTTGAATCCTTCATGTAGTAGGCTTCTACTAACTTGTATATAGTTATTTATTGACATATCATCATGGTAACGGCGTAATTCTATAGATATTACCTTCACCGTCTGATCCTCTATTTAATGTCAAAATATATAAAAATCCATCTGGACCAGTTTCAATATCTGTTATTCCGCCAAAATCTGTTCCAAGGGCTATTGCAGATATTTCTTCTTCATTGTCAGCGACTAAGTCAATCAATCTTGGTTGGCTACTTTCATCAAATTTAATTCCTGTTCTATCCTCATTAACTTCGAAATAATAGAGATAGCCATCGGTTAAATCACCGATATCTCCAACAAAAAGATTGTTGGTATATTTATCTCCAAGCTTTGATGAATTTAAAAATTCAATATCAGTAATTCCAATTGAGGGGAGCCAGCTGAATACAGGATCAGCATATTTAGAATTTGGAAAATTGACTAATTCATCTTCACTAATATCGCTTTCAGATATAGGACCCATAACCTGCCTCCATC
>JBHIVA010000108.1:0-5949 GCA_042138015.1 Nitrososphaeraceae archaeon
ACCAAGTTCTACCAACCTTGCATATACTCTTACTACGTATGCAAGAGCACCCATGAAAGCAACAACTACTCCCATGTTAAACATCCAGTGGTTTGGTACCGCAAATATTTCTTCTACGAACCAAAAGTGCCACATTTCATTTATACCAATTGTAAACATTGTAGCCAAGTAACCTATTATGGTTATCTTTAGTCCTGTATTCATAGAGTTGTTGGGACCTCTTAGTGTCGGTACTCTTCTATCATACATTGCTACCATACCCCACCCAATAGGTAGTGCGATAAAATGACTGTATAGCCACCAATGAGCTGGTGTAAACGCAGAGTCACGTATTGATGTTTGATGCAAAGAGCCGTCTACAAAGTTATCTACTTCCACTGATGCAGCGATGGAACCTAACATAATGACCATTATGTAGATCTTTTTTAATCTTTGAATTTCTACTTCTTTTGGTATTAATGCCGGTATCTGTGCCATATTACTTCCCTATGGGTATTTAGTATTATTCGTATATTAATAGATATTTATATAATATTTACTACCTTTATAATAGCAATTACAACAAAAAAAACCATATACTATTAATTTTCTCATAAATTTAACTGGAAGATAGAATATTTTTATTAAGCATATGATTAGCAATATTGATTAGTAAAAGTGATTAGCAAGATAAAATATTTTTACAGCATTAATATTTTATATTACCTTAGCAAAGTAAGAGATATTTTGAAAAATAGAGAATACAGAGATCCAGAAATGAAAAAAATTTATGAAAGAATGAAACAATGCCCTATAAGTAAAACTGCAGATCTTATTATGGATAAATTCACTGTATTAATATTAAGAAATATGTTATATCATAACCATACACGATTCAATCACTTCTTGGAAAATATTGAAGATTTACATCCAAAAACTCTTTCATTGCGTTTAAAACAAATGGAGAAAAAAGGATTGATAAAGAGAAAAGTTCATGACGAAACACCTATTCGTATAGAGTATGTTCCTACTGACAAGGGTTATGCATTAAAGTCATTGATCGATTCTATGGCCATTTATTCTACTACACATTTTAGCGAAGAGATTTTTTTTGATGGAAAACCAAAGAGTCTAAAGAATTTTTGGAATAAATAATTGTAATTTTTGTTTCTGTACAAATTATAGGAATATATACAAACATAGTAGGTAGTTGAATTGCACTTGTTCCAATCTGATATCAATCAATAGAAATAAAATTTGATTAACGAAACAAAGTCGTTTAAAATATTAACATCGCATAAAACATCCAATTTTCAATTAAAGAATCTTTATTTGGTTATTGTCTCAATAACTATAGAAATATATTTTCTTTTTTTTGTAATTTCCTAATACAACAATGGAAAAACAACAAAATATTGCAGTAGTTACAGGCAGTTCGACAGGGATTGGATTTGAAACTTCCTTATTGCTTGCAAGAAATGGATTTTACACATATGCTACAATGCGAAATACAAGTAAGAGTGATACGATCGAAAAAATTGCAAATAGAGAAAATCTTCCGTTAGAAGTTTTATCATTGGATGTAGATGATGATGATTCAGTCAGAAATACAATTCATAAAATAATTAATGAAAGGAAAAGAATTGATATTTTGGTAAATAATGCAGGATATGGATTATTTGGTGCATTAGAAGATATATCAATAAGAGAAGCAAAGAAACAGTTTGAGACGAATCTATTTGGTGCAATAAGAACTATTAAAGAAATCTTGCCTACGATGAGAGAACAAAAGAATGGAATAATAGTAAATGTAACTTCTCTTGCAGGCGTAGTTGGTATACCTGCAGAATGCATATATGCAAGTTCAAAATTTGCCTTAGAGGGATTAAGTGAATCAATATCTTATGAATTAAAACCATATAGGATTAAAGTGATCCTTATCGAACCAGGTGTCATCAATACTAATTTTGTACCAAATATCAAATTTCCAGATAAAAATGATGATAAACCGAAAAAAACTTTATTGGAAGAGAAAGAATATTTTGATTTAAAAATTGATTCTTCCAGCAATAATATTATAAAAAAGAATTCTTCATATTACTCCGATACCATAGATAGATTTTTATCTCATTATTATCCAGCTATGAGGAATGCTCCTTTACCAACAGAGGTTGCTAGTGTAATACTTGAGGCAATTAAAAACGCTTCAAATTCGCCAAAATCATTATTCAGATATTTAGTAGGTGAAGATTCTAAAACTTTTGCACAAGCAAAAAAGAATTTGTCTGATTCACAATTGTACGAATTTATTTCAAACAGAGTACTAAGTTAGTACTACTAGTATTTGAAGTTAGCATTGATTATTCCTATTTGCAAAACATTATTTATTATAATAATAATTAATAATGAAGTGCCAAATACTTCCCTTTTTAATAAATGCTACACTAAATGGCAACGAAAGACTTAAAGACTTTGAATTACCTACTAATTCAATTATACCTTTATTAATAAAAAAGGAATTAAAATAAATCTATTTCAAATTAATTTAGGTGGATGGAGGAGGATTTATTTCTCTTATTTCGATATCATATATATCAAATTTAAAATCATTGGCTTTGATTATAACAATTGGAGAACCCCATGTTATTGCTTGTCCATCTGTTTCAGCACCACATTCTTTCATATTGTCACCCCAATCACCGTTGTCTATTATTTCGTGTACTTTTTTATAAGGCCCTTTTCCTTGGTTTTCTGTATCTACCCAACTTTCTAGTTTCACTGCCGTATCATTTACGTTGTAAACAATCCCTTTGAAACCAATTATTTTATCATAAATATCGCCAACAGTTAGACTTTGGTTATATCGTTCCCATTCATAATCAATATGAAATTGTTCCTTTTTCATTCTTAAGTGTCCTTCATTAGATATATTGTTATGGTAACTTGATCCCCCACAGAAAAATTTGGGTTCATCATCAGATTTTTTATATTCATTGTCAAGTTGGCTATGTGTTATTGATTTGGTCACTAGTGAGAGAGAATGCTGTTCTCCATTAGAACGTGCTGAGTCAAGGAGTTTAAAGATCAAAGTGATTTCTATATTCTTCCAATCGCTTGGTTTATACCAATACCCAATTTCTTTTAGATCAGAATAATTCCAACTTTGAATTTTCCCCTTAGACATATTATTTAATTTTAATGGATCATCAGGTAGTATCCCTGCATCCTTGGTATGAATGTCTATTCTTGGTTTTCCAAAATCTATTCTCCAACTTCCATCATTATTTTGCTTTGTAAAGACGTTTGATTTATCTTCTTTATTTACATGTACCTTATCATTTGGATTAGTTTTATTAAATTTATAAGTTGATCCATCTGTGGCCGTATCGTATATTTTTGGGATTATTAGATTTCGATAATTATATTTGAGAATAAGATCTTGATCAGTTTTTGTCCAGGATTCATCAGAGTTCTCTTCTTTATCTTTCTCTTTTAGTTTATTTTCCTCTTTCTTATTCTGCTTTGTATCTTTATCTTTCTTAGGGCTATCTTTCTTTTCTTTATCTTCTCCCTTCTTATCGTTATCTTTACTATTATCTGGTTTTGCTGAGATATGAACAATAGAAAATTGATTTTGGGAACTATTATGGATAATAGTTATTACTATAACGATAGTTAAAATACAAAATAACATGTTTAATGTACTTTGTAGACTTTTTTTATTCAATTCCTATTTAATTGGTACCTATTATATATAATAAATGTCAAAGGATTTTAGAGAAATTAATTTTGTTATTTATTTATCTAATTTATTTCTAGAAATGTATTCTTGTTATATTTGATTACTTTTTAATCTTCAATATACTATCTTTATACCTAAATCTATCTAGAATGAAATTTATATTGTAGTTAACCTGATAAAATTGACTCCTGATACTTGATATATAATATGTGTTACAAGTTTTATTATTAAACATCTATGATTTATATTTCCATAAACGACTTTATATTCCATAAGATAACTAACTACAAATTTGTCATAATGAACCATAAGAAGTTATACTAAACTGATTATTTGTTAAATAACTTATTCACATATTTTTCAATAATTTATCAAGATGATGATAAAATTTATCTAGAATACTAAAAGTTTGGTAAAATTAACTTATTTTGGATATAATATAATGATCAATTATTTCTAATGAGTTTGTATTGTTGTCTTTATAACATGATGACATATCAAATATGGTAAAATCACCTTCTTTTAAATCACTTTCTTTTAATTCATCTTCTTTGCATTTATAGCCTATATCGTAATATTTTGCATCCAATCTGTTTTCATCAATCTCAATGCTTAAGAATCCAAATCCATTATGCTGTTTCATCACATATTCAGGTTGATTTAAAATTATATTACTACTTCTGCCTCCTAGGCCTATAACCGAAAAAATTGTTCCTTCCGGATTAAAAAATTGATTCGTATCATTTGATTCATCAACAACTGGTTTGCTAATATTACTAGGATTAAATTTAATAGGTAAAGTTCTATCATATATATGATTATGGCCCTGTAATACTAAGTCTACTCCGTATTTATCAAAGATGGGTTGATATTTTTCCCTCATGATATATTCTTGCATCTGACTTGAAAGTGAAGAATACATTGGCTTGTGGAACATAACTACGATCCAGTTTGTAGATGGATCATTACTGGCCTTTTTTAGATCATTTAAAACAAATTTATTTTGTTCTGTATTACGTGACATATTTTCAACAACGACTTTTTCATCTAATAAATGAAATGGAGGTATTTCTCCTTTTATATTATGTTTAGCTAATAGATCTTCAAGGGTTGTATCATAATATTTTTCATCTGGCATATTACTTTCCTTATATTTATTGTTACCATACTTTTCTTGATCCTCTTCCTCTTGCTTAAAAACATTAAATGAAAACTCCAGTTCTGTATCTAATACTAAAAAGTGTACATTTCCATAATCGAATGAATAAAATGAATTTGGCAAGTTATAATGTTCAAGCAAGGAATATTTTAATTCTTCCGAACCTCCTTTCATTTCTTCTTCGTCATCCTCATGATTTCCTATAGCTATCTTGGTTTTTGAATCTAAATTCTTAGTCATATCATACCAGCAATCCATAGTTGGTTTATATGATAAATCACCTAAAGCGAGGAAAATATCTGGATTTTGCAACTCAATTTGTTTAATATTATTTTGTGCCACCGGTCGACAACCAAAATCACCTGCAGTAACAATTTTTATTTTTTGTTTATCTTTATTGGCAGTTTGATTAACAGTGGAATTAGTTTCACCATCACTTATATTGATAAATTTTTTCTTGAAATTGCTAGTAAAACTACTCGCATTTGTAGACTCGAAAGATTTGTCAGTTGTAGAGAAAACATCTTGAAGGGTTAATATTTGAAAACAAATGAGAAATGATAAAATACTAAAAATAAAATGAGATTTAACAATTCTATAGCATTTGATTTCTAAAAACATCTTTTTATTTGTTAAAATGTTATTAAAATACTTTATTTAGTTTTTCTATTGAGGGAATTTCTCTACAATTTTTCAATTTTCTAAAATATAATATATTAAATTAATTCTAACCTTCAATAAAAAGTAATTTTATTGGATATTTTATAAATATAGTATGAATTTTATGGTAGTTTTTTTCTATGTTACTGTCTCGAGTTAATTTAATATTTTTCAATCTTTAATTATTAATATTGGGTGTTCCCTGAGTTTAAACAAATCTCTGAGATCAGAAATTAAAATTATTCAGTATTTATTACCAAATAGTTGATATTGAACTATAGAACTCAATTCTGTTATATATTTAGAGCCTATCCCAAAAATAGATAGGAATATAGCTAGTTTCTCTCCTATCATATCCAATAATGCTAAAGAGTAAAAAGTATGTTAGAACAATTACCAGTATTCCAGA
>JBHIVA010000109.1:0-5928 GCA_042138015.1 Nitrososphaeraceae archaeon
AGCTTTATCTGTGAATGTTCTATTCTAACAATATATGTTGTTGAAATTTGAAAGAAACAGAACATCCACTATTGTAGTAATGTCTACTGTATTTGTATTTTCTTGGTTTGAGTTTAAGAAACACGTCTAAAGCACTGGAACTGTTAAAGGATCAAAAAAGAAGTTATGTTGCAATTTGGAAATGGATTCAAAGGTTCGGGTTCTTACAATTCTAACATACATAGAAGAATTTATCTAGCGTAAAGATCATTAGGTTTTCCAAATTTCTTTAATACTCGTTTTTCACATTCTTGTCCTTCTGGAGGTCTTAAATCATCACTGGCTACACAAGCAAGGAACTTATCTCCTAACTGTATCAAACCTACATCCGTCTTCCTATCAAAAGTAAATGTCTTACTTATAACGTTCCCTTTGCTTTTATCAAGTTCTTCTTGGACATCTTCTATAACCTCAGATTGAACTTGACCTTTCATCATTACCATTATTTTTAATTTTTCAGTATCTTTTTTATCCGAAAGGGGAGCATATATTTTTACAATCGCTTTATCGTCGCTACTCGATTCATCGACATTAGAACCTACTTGGATTGATTGTGCTACTTGTGCATTATAAAAGTCTAAAGTACTTTTATAAACAAGTGAAGATGGTTTGAAAAGGCTTACAGTAGTAGCACCACTAGAAGATTCTAGATCCCCTTCATTACAATCAAAATAAGTTAATTCTTTATATTCAGATAAAACATTCTTAACGTGGTATACACATGCAATATATTCATCACCAGTGCTTGCTTTCACAATATCATTTTCCTTATCTACTTTTAGATCCACTTTTAGAGTATTCTGGGATGGATCGATTTCAGAAAAAGGGATATCTTTTGTTAGCGTTTCTCCATTGAACAAGGCAGTAACTCTTAAAAAGCCAGTTTTTTCTAGGTCTTGTAAAAATATTTTGACTTTGAGTGTTATCTTATTTTTATCATCATCTTTCTTATTTTTATCATCATCTTTATCCTTCTTTTGAGCGAATATAGGTTCAAAAGACGATGCTAATATTATAGTTGAAGCTAAAGCTAAAATTAAAAAGATGGAGATAAGTTCTATCCTTTGTATTTTCAATTCTTTATTCTTTAAATGATCTTTAGTATTTATGTTCTCCGAAAGTTATTAATATAATTTTTATCTAAAATTCAAGTCTTAGATGACACTCAACTTTAATCTGAAATTAAAATAAAATTGGGGTGGGACAAAATATATTTTTTTAGTATGTGAAAGAGATTTTTAGTTGTATCTTTTATAAGGAAAATTATCTAGAAGATTTTCCAAAAAAATTAAAATCTAATATATTTTTTAGAATAAAGTACCTGTGGCTTTTATTCCTATTCTTATAAATCTTGTATTAATACTCATTCCAATATCTCTAATCTTAATTCCAATAATGGACTTTGATGACTTTCCGTATGCGTCAGCAAAGTCAAATGATCATGAGGATAAAGATGATGATGATAAGAATGAAGATGATGAAGAAAAAGTAGACAAAAAGAACAAGAAGAAATCAAAAGATAAAGATAAAGATGATGAAGAAAAAGAAGACAAAAAGGAAAAGAAAGATAAAAAGACAAAAAAAAATAAAGAGAATAAAAAGGAAGATTCCAGTAAGGACGACAAACAACCTGATGATAGACCTGAAATATCTAGCAAAGAAAAAAATGACTACGATATATTTGGAATAAAGAAAATCTATCCAACTGCTTTATCAGGAGAAGAATGGTTTTTAAATATGGAAAATCCCCTGCGTGATGATCAATTTAGTCCTTTCAACCTTAATATAGCGGATCACGATCCTAATTTTGAACTTTATCAAAATAGTGATGGTTCTTGGAAACTAAAATCAAGAAATTCTGAAGCCAAAGTTAGAATGGATGTATTTACTTCTGATGGTTATCATCCTGAAAATATAAAAACTTTCGATCATTCAGAATTATATAAAAAAGGTTTTATGCAGTCTGAAAAAGATTGGAAAAATGTAGAAATAACTGGATACATAAAGCTTAATAACTATAATATTCCCTTAGATGAGGGAAAATTTACATGGTATAATAGAGGAGGTCATCATACAGCATCAAATCCTTGTGAGGGTGTAGGATATAAGGGTAGCCTTTATTTTTCAGGAGATGTAAAATTTTCAAAAGAACAATGGCATGTCAGCTACTTTTTTACTGATATAAAAAAGGGTATTGGGTCAATAAAAGATAAATGGATTGGTTATAAATTTATGGCATACAATATGAAAGATCCAAGTGACCTTTCGGAGACATATGTAAAAATTGAGAGCTGGATAGATAAGAATAATGAAGGGAATTGGATAAAAATAGATGAATATATAGATGATGGAAGCTGGGGCAAATCCGGTAAAAAATGTGATGGAAAAAAAGATCAAATAATAACGTGGGGAGGACCCATTTCAACCTTCAGGTGGGATAGGGCAGATGATGTCGATTTTAAATATTTAAGCGTAAGAGAAATCGAACCTCCAATAATCCATAATGAACGAATTGATAAATAATTTACCGTATTAGACAAGATATAATTAGTTATAGTGAAGATAATAAAAAATTCATCGAATTAAAAATTTTTTCTAAATATATCTAAAAGTTGCTCTTTAGAAAATGCAGTTAATCTATTGAGTCTCTCCTATTAATATAATAAAAGATATGATATGGAAAAACATACCTTTTTAACAATAAGAGACTAATTTAAAAGTGGGAATGAGGTTAAATGCTGCTCCAGTCTGAGTTAAAATCTATGATGACCCTGCGACGAACTGACCCTTAATTAGATTTATATAGATTTTAAACTATCTGTGATATCCTGATATACTAGAGTTTATAATAAAAATTAACCTATCTTAAAAAAAATTCAAATTTATTGATTAACTTGGGTATAAAGGTATCTTTTACTAATTAAATTATTAATTATAATAACTTATTAAATTTATCTGTCTATTTATAGGTATTAACATTTAATTCAATAAATAAAATAAAAGCAAAAATTTAACTTTTTTGAACTTTAACTTTTAGAGTCGAATAATATCAACCATAATATTTTTAAGGTTCAAAGTTACTATGAAATGAATTTTTTTTATTATCTATATTTAACGTATTATTTCCATTAGTAATAATTTCTGTTAAACTGTATAGTATAAGTTTTTTGTAAGACTTATTCTTAAAAATTACTGAATACTGATAATAATCTTGTGAATATGATATAATTACCAGTTTGACAATAAATAAAAAAATTCTTTATCTTGTTCTAGCTTTTATTTCTATTTCATCGTTTATACTCTTTTCTCCTGTTTCTTCATTTGCTAATTCAGATATCTTAGAAACAAAAATATTAGAAATAAAGGATGGGAGTAATAATACAATTCAAGATGGTGACACATTAAATACAAATGACATAAACTTAAAAATAGAGGCAAAAAATGAGTTTGATGTTGACGGTGTTATTTGTAATTTAGATCAAGAAATATTTGATGATTGCGAAATATTCGATGATCCGATAACAAGTAACGAAGAAGATGATGTAAAAGACTGTAAGATCAAAGAAGTCTCCACAGGTGAGGACGAAACAGTTCCGGTTGAGATTTGTACTTTTGTTGTTAATGTTAATAATTTTTCACCAGGTCAGCATAATTTTAGTGTAGCATCTTTTACAGAAGAACAACCTGAGCCTCAACAATTTACGGTTGTAGAATCTCAAACAGAAAATATCGATCCGAAAGATAGACTTTTAGAGTATAAAAATAAATTAAATGCACAAATATTAGCAAAAGGTCTAAAAGACTTATCTGATACTAGATCAATAGAGAATAAAAACAAAGAAAAAATCGAAAAAATTCTCAATCTTCCTACTAATTCTCTTTCACGATCATCTCAAAGTTCCCAATCTTCTTTCGGTCTAGATCTTTCTCCTATACCTTTACTCTCTCAACTTAATAGCAAAGAACCTCTTCAACCAGATGATTCTAAGAAAATAATCAATTCAAATATACCTGAAAAATCAACCATCTTATCCAATAAAGATGTAAATCTTAAAGATAGTTTAACTGTTCAACACGAACCACAAGCAAATAGTCTTACAATAGATACCTCCCCTGCCACATTTACTTGGTCACTATCAGCCAATACTGTATTAAATTCGGCTATCGATAGTAACAACAAAACACTAATAGAAGATGCCAATACTGAATCAAATTCTATTCAATTTGCATTCTCCGCAGAATCAGGTGGAGAGCCTATAGAAGTTGATGAGTTTATTTGTTCTTTGGATGGACAAGACGCTATTGACTGTACTACTGGTATTCAAAGTTATGATAACTTAGAATTTGGTCATCATGAATTTAAAGTTCATGCAATAATTCATTCAGAGGATGAAGAAGAAACAAAAGATTCGTTCTTTTTTACTCCAGTAGAATTTAATTGGAATATATTTCCAGATACTCTTATAAATAATGCAACTGATGGGGGTAACTTGAATGTAGCTAATCAAACTACAACGGATTCTAACCAAATAGAACTTTCCTTTTCCTCTAATATAGAGAATAAAACAAATAATCCCGAATTGTTTGAATGTTCTATAGATGATGGAGTCTTCTCAGATTGTTCTGATGGAAGAGAATCTTATTCTAATCTAACTTTAGGAAAACATTCTTTTAAAGTCAAAACACTCGTAGAAATCGACGACGAAACATTTATTGAAGATCCAACTCCTGCACTTTTTATCTGGAAGGTAGAACCCAACACGGTTATAGAATCTGCTATTGATGGTAAAAATGTTACTAAAAGTCAGAATGAAATAACTGAATCAAACCAAATTACATTCGAATTTTTCGCTGAAACAGGAGGACAACCAATAGATGTTGATGCTTTTTTGTGTTCGATAGATGGTTTGCAAGTAACTGATTGTTCTGATGGTTTAATCACTTTTAAAAATCTTGAACTGGGAAGTCACAATTTTGAAGTGAGAGCAATTATGGATGATGGAGAACCAATGGATCAAACGAATAATAATGATAATAATACTGATGAAGAAAGTCACATACTAGATACTCAGGCCACACAACAAGATGCCAACATTAGCAGTAAAGAATCAGTAATATCCGACTCACATTCTGTTGATAAATCTCAATCCAAACAAGAGATCAAGATAGCAACTCATGATGATGATTCTACTTCTGCAATATTTGATTGGTCCGTGGCTCCTAATACAGTAATTGATTCTTCAATAGATGGAACTGGCGTAGAGATAGAAGAGGGAGACATTACAACATCTAGCTCTACGGAATTTACCTTTTCTGCAGACTCAGGAGGTGAACCAGTAATTGTTGATGGTTTCAAATGTAAACTAGATGACCACGACGAGGTAGACTGTTCATCAAATTCGATGCTATACGAAAATTTAACTTTGGGAAAACATACTTTTCAAGTGACAGCATTCTTTAAAGATGGGGGAAACATTATTTCTGATCCTACTCCAGAAGTATTTAATTGGTTTGAAGCTCCAGATACGATTATAATTTCGGATATAGATGGAAAAGAAGAAATTTTGGACGAGGGGGATAGTACCACTTCCAATTCTATAGAATTTATCTATTCTGCCTTGTTTGGAGGTAAACCTGTTGAAGTGGACGGATTTATTTGTGCAATAAATGGTCAAACCCCAATTCAATGTAATAGTAATGAACAAACTTTCGATTCTCTTTCTTCTGGTATTCATACATTTAGCGTGTCCGCATTTATATTAATTGGAGAAGAAACTGTTATTTTTGACCCATCTCCAGATACATTTACTTGGACAATAAATAATAACAATAACAACAATGATAATAACAACAATAACAACAATGATAATAACAACAATAACAACAATG
>JBHIVA010000110.1:0-5853 GCA_042138015.1 Nitrososphaeraceae archaeon
CAACAACACGAATAAAAATAATTGTGATCTACAACATGTATACAATTGGATTAACCTATTCATTTATCTATACAATACAACAATCAGAAACACAATCCTATTCAGAATTGGAGGCGAATCAGTCCTAAGTTAACACAGCCTGTATTATCCTCTAATCTTAAATCTCGTCTAAAAATAAAAACACTTTTTTTATATTTCTGTCTTCTCAAATTTTCTTCAGTCATGATAAATTACATCTTATTGTATATAGTTTCATGTGATAGTTAATCTTAATTACCAACGGTTCTATATTACACATACTCTTCAACTTTTGATAATTTTCTTCGTTTAAGACTATGTGTCTTTTTGGTAGTTTATTGGTTTGAATTAACTCGTTGTAATTCATGTATTGTATTGACACACACTTTTATTTTAACCTGTGTTTTTGGCATACGAAAAGTTTAAATTTATATTGTGTTATGTTCTAATTCGATAATTAGTATATTTTAGTATACAAAATGCAACAAATATGAATTATTTAGATGTACAACTAATATTTGTAAAATATTAATCCAATAAATAACTAATATTTAGCTTGTGAGGTAATATTTAATCTATAAGATTAGTTAGTCAATAAGTCAGTCAGTAGTAGAATCGCCTAAGTAGTGTCCCCATTCTCTTGTTACACAACGTTTAATATGCTTGGCCATAGTCTGTATGACTTCAGAATAACTAGCAGTGAAAGTATTCCTCTGCAACTGACTTTAAACATCATAACAATCATAATCAATTTGCATTATCTTTACATTTTGTGGTTTGGGTAATTCTACAGAATCTGAAACTGTAACTGTATTTACTTTATGTGGACTGCTAGAGTTCTGACTTGGCTTGATTTCCTTAAGTCTTATTAGATTCCCTAAACCTTGCTTGTTTGGACACGCTTCTAACATAATAGTGGACACTATATCTTATAAGTTCTACTACTTAATTTATTCTCTTGTACCTTTCATTAGAACATAATTACTAGTTGTCATTCTAACTATACAAGAAAGTGCTTGATATCCAATAAACATGAAACATGAAATAATTGAAATTAATAATGTGTATTAGGTCTGGTTATCCATTCAGCGATTTTATATTTGAATTCAAATGCAAAATAACAATATACACATTCTTTTGACAACCAATACTCATTGAATAAGTCTGTTTCATTTAATTTCCCACATCAATTTGTTAATTTTTCCTCTTATTTTTCCTTTTGGATTGTCCTCTGTAGATATGATTACATATGCTTCTCCATCTTCTATTTTCTTGACTAATTCTTTAGTATCCTTTCCATGTAATGAACCCTTAAGTTTCTTTGAATTTATAGTTCCTTCACATATGTTGCCCATAACTTCATTTGTTTTATTTGAAGATCTATACAACTCTGCAACTATCTCTCCTTTATCAGAGGATTTTCCTAGATCTATGGAAACTTCTTTGATTTTATCCATATCTGTAGTTTTAACCGAATATTTTAGATCTTGGTCATTATCATTACTATTAGATTGAAATGTTGCTAAAGCGGTATCTACTGTTTGAACTCTTGGCACTTCTCTTCATGTAAGTATTGCAGCAAAATCGACAGTTTTATTCTGACTATCTTTCTCGTTATTATCAATAACAGTAGGAAGATTCAAGTTAGTGCATTAAGAACATCATAGCGTATATTAGTTTCTGTACGGATTTTGAATAACTCAAATATTTTTTTATTATTATTCTAGTAGATTTGAGTATTGCAGCCATAGGTACAAAGTTTGGAGTTAGTGATAGTAGAAGAGTTGGATTGACTCATTTCTTACTTTATCTCTTCAAGTTCAATACTAATCAGTTATTGTTTATCGTCAAGTTCTTTAACATTATCTTAATATTTTTTTTGGAATAATAATAGTTATATTGCTTGTTTTTCTAAATATGGACATTGATGTTTTTTGTTTTTGTTCAATTCCCAATATTCACCAAGTACGGGATTCCAGAATATTAAAGTACTACATCCATAGCATAGAGTATCGGTCATTTTATTTCCCTTTCTATAATTACTAATAGCATTTCTAGTATTTCAAATATTGCTATGTATTATTCATACTACTAATATTTCTATAATTAGTACTCTTTCTAATATCGTATTTGGTGAGATATTGTTTTAATATTAATATGAAAAATTTGCTATTAATCCCATCATAAATGACTAGTTCTAGCATTTTCTAACGCAGCAGATAATTTTTTCAAATTATCTATTTTTAGATATAATGTAACACTGAAATGATTATCACCCAGTTGTTTATCCAAAATGAGAATTAAAGATTTCTTTTCCAAAGAGATAGTAACAATATGATAATACGGATAAACATTTCCTGCACAATATAATGCCTTATTTGTTATAGTTAATATTCCATTCATTTTATGTTTTTTAGTTTTATCTCTTCCACTTAAAACATAACTGATTGGATCCGCTACCAACCAACTGGCAATTTTTCTTCCTGATCCCCTATGCTCAACTCTTAAGTATTATTTCTCCTTTATTTTTAAAGAATATTTCTATTTTTCGATTTCTGGAATGAATTCTATAATGTTAACGGGTTTAGTATTAATTTCGTATTTAACCAATTGTTTTCCACATTTAGAACAAAATTGTGATTCTATGTCATTAAGATAATTGCATGAATTACAATGTCTTTTAATCTCCGTTATTCCATCATCTTCGTCATCCTCATACCTCATAATCTTTATTCTTTATTATTGTTGGAATTATAGAAGATGGATATGATGATAAAGATGTTTGTGAGGGTTGTATAGATGTTGACTGCAAAGATTTACTTGAAGATGTAGTTAATGTAGGAGATAAATTTCAAATTAGATCTGCAATAATGATATATACTCAACGTCGTATTCCTTGAAATAGACTGGGTATTAGATTTGAAAGTATGTATATAATACATCAATTCCTTGCAAGTGAACGTTCAGGAATATATTTTAAGGTTGAACAAGAAAGCGAAATTGGAGTTGATAATAAAATTGAATCAATAAAAAGAGATAAAAATGATGCTACAATAGTTGATATAATTCGTCTTATGATAAGTAATAATGAAAAGATAGCTATGATTAATTGTGTAATAAAACTAAGTTCTTTCGGAGGGATTGCGAGTTTATTTTATACAAAAAATATCACATTGAAATTAAGTGATATTTCTATAGTGTGAAAAAATTGATGTATGATAATTCTACAAAAAATTTAAAAGATCGATTTAATAGAATAGCTAGAAAATTAAGAATTTCTGTAACTGATAAATGCAATATGAAATGCATGTATTGCATGCCAAAGGGATCTGTTAAATGGTTAGATAATAAAGAAATCCTTAATTTTAAAGAAATAGTTAGACTAGCATCAATTTTTAGCTATCTAGGTATAACAAAAATTAGGATTACAGGTGGAGAACCATTACTTAGACCGTCAATAGAAAACCTAATCATTGATCTAACACGTATAGAAAGCATTAAAACAATTAGTATGACTACTAATGGTCTATTATTGGAGGAAAAAATAGATCAACTAAGATCAGCAGGATTAACTTCTCTAAATATCAGTCTTGATACCTTTAGAGAGGAACGATTTAGAACTATAAATGGTATTTCCAATTTAAACAAAGTTCTTAGAGGTATTCAAAAAGCAAGTGATTTGGGAATAAAAATTAAAATCAATACTGTAATTATTAGAAATTGGAATGAGGATGAAATAATTAACTTTGTGAATTTTGCTAAAGATTCGGGATTAGTTGTAAGGTTTATAGAGTTCATGCCTCTTGATGGATCAGGTATTTGGAATTTAAATCAAGTAGTAACTAAAAAAGAGATAGTAAAAATAATAGAATCTAATTTTAGAAATCTTTCTCGAAATGAAAATGATTCTTACGCAACATCCGATCCAGCCACAATTTATAATTTTGATAATGGCAGAGGAAAAATAGGATTTATATCGTCAATAACAGATCCATTTTGTTCACGTTGTGATAGGGTAAGACTAACTTCTGATGGCCGATTTCTTACTTGTCTTTATTCAAAAGAAGGTTACGATCTAAAAAAAATGCTTCGAAATAATGAGACTGACCAAAAAATTATGGATTATATTATAAATTGTTACACCGAGAAACCAGAGGGGATAGTCCAATTAATTAGAATTAATGGGCTTAGGCCAACTATGAATTTGATGCACACAATAGGCGGTTGACTGGTATAGACATATCTATTCCAGTCGATTAAATCATCAGACAGGTTGTAAGAAAAATGAACAATAAGATTTTGTTTATCGATGACATTTCTATTGTATCACTAGTAAGTGGAGATAGAATACTTGGAAAACTATATTAAATAACATATGATAAAATCAACCAAATAAAATAATATCGGGCAATATTATACAATAAGTCATATTGAGTTATGATAATAAAACAAATTCGAATAGTAAACCAACAATTGTTGCATTACAAAATGGGCAGTTATATTTAATCAATAGTAGAGAGAAAAAGATCGTAGAAAATCTTGAAGATTCAAATGGAAAAAAATTATCACATACAGGGAATAGCGTTATGTAGATGCGGATCTTCAAAGAACAAGCCATTTTGTGATGGAACTCATAGCTTAATAGGATTTATAAGTATTGTTAAAAACAATAAAAACTTGATCACTTCAAATAAAAAAAGTTATCCTGGTAAAAATATAACAATCCATGATAATAGAAGGATCTGTTCTCATGCGGCTGAGTGTGTAAAAAATTTACCTCTAGTGTTTCGTTTAAATCAACGTCCTTGGATAGACTCAGATCAGGAGAAAAATATTGAAAAAATTATTCAAACAATAAAACTCTGTCCCTCTGATGCTCTGAGCTACTCTATCCATGGCAATGAATATAGAGATTATAATGTAAATCCTTTAGTTAAAGTAGGCAAAGATGGACCATATCAAATCAGAGGAGGAATTGAATTAATGTCTAGAGAATCACAATTACCAAATGATGCCTCGAAAGAACATTATTCACTTTGTCGATGTGGTGCATCTAGTAACAAACCATTCTGTGATGGAACACATACCACGATAAATTTCAAGGATGATAAAACCGATATCAATACAGACACTATTACGTAGATTGATGAATATCAAAAGTTAAATTCGGTTTTCCCTAAGTCGATTTTATTAAATCCCATATGCGTTTATATCTTTCATTCTAAGATTTTTTTGCTGCAACTTACACCATACTGGACAAATCCAAGGCAATAATAATTATAATCACAAACACATGAAATTTATATTATTTTGTTTAATATTATATTAAAATAATTAATTTTAAATATTAAGATAAAATTGCAACTTTTCCGACCGAGTTTGTAATGGTCTAATTATCAAGAAAATATTTTTTTCAATTTTTCACTGAGAAGATAATTTTATAGAAAATAACAAGTGCAGCTTAAATAGAGAAAAGATCTGATAATGTATTGTGTTGTTCAACAAATATGATTTAATAGATACTATCTGTATCGCATGGATTATAGTATTAGGTTTTTTCATTATTATTACAGTAGAAATATTGCTATTAATTGGTATTGTTTTTCCTGTTCTAATATGGATACTAATAAAAAAAGAGCGGCATAGAATTTTAGAATGATGTATTTTGATAGTCGTGTTAACTTAACCTTATTACACCTCCAATTCTGAATAGGATTGTGTTTCTGATTGTTGTATTGTATAGATAAATGAATAGGTTAATCCAATTGTATACATGTTGTAGATCACAATTATTTTTATTCGTGTTGTTGATACATGGATAATAATCATCAAAAC
>JBHIVA010000111.1:0-5830 GCA_042138015.1 Nitrososphaeraceae archaeon
AGATTTTTTAATATTTCCTTCTTGAAATTACCTTAACTTAACAGAGCCATAAATTACATCTCATAGTATTATTCTATCACTCATAATTTAATTAATATTTGAATTTTGATTCATTTCTTGGAATATAGTGATTTAACCCTTCACGAAGTCCATTACTGAATGATTTACCATGTCATAATTTATAAAGCTTTATTGGGGAAATACTTCTGGATCATCATTTTCGGTTTTATACTCGAAATTTTTAATATTTAAATGAGAATCATTCTGGTCATAACTCTCAGTATTTTCAGAAGTAACATAATATTCTTGAGACATTGAATTAAAATTATTTGGTGGATATTTTTTGCCAGAACTATCCTTATTTAAAGTAAATCTATCTAATATATCTAGATTTTTGTTATCATAGAAGGTTCCAATAAGAGTGTTACCATTGTCTTTGACATCAAAATTAAGGAAACCATGTTCACGTTTTTGAATTGCGGTATAAGGTAAATAGAAATCTATACTATGAAGATCATCTCCAGCAGTCCCAGCTGTAATAAATATAATTCCATTATTATTATACGAATAACTTTCGGTATCAACAACAATGGGATAAGCAGAATCATCTTTGTTGTAGGTTAAAGGTAGTGATCTTTGATAATATTGTGTATGACCAGAGAGAACAATATCTACACCATTATTTTCAAATAGTTTATGAAGTGCCTTTCTTAAATCTTTACTTGAATTTTCATCAAAAGATGATGCAGTGTAGAAAGGTTTGTGAAGAAACACAATTTTCCATAAAATATTAGGATCTTCTGCTGTTCTTTCCAAATCAGTTTTTATAAAATCATATTGAATACTCCCCTTTTCGAATGGATGTTCACTGGAAATAGCCAAGAAATGGATTTTTCCGAAATTAAATGAGTAATATGGTTTCTCTAATCCATAATGAGATATTATTTGTTCATATGAACTAGCATAATCTAGATCATGATTACCTATTGCTATTTTCATCAAAACATCTATTGGGCTAGATAAGTCAAACCAGCATTTTGCTGAGGTATTTTCAAAAATATAATCTCCCAATCCTACCACCAGCTCTGGGTCAAATTTAACGATGTTTTTGACGGTTTTCAAAGATTCCTTATTACATTTCCAATCACCAGCTGCAATAAAGTTAATGTTTTCTGCATTAGCAGAATCCTTTAGGATATCGTCAGTTTCGATATTAAATCCATTATCTGTAGTATCGTCAAAATTATTTGTTAAAGATGGATCTTCACCATAATCATTGGGATCGTAATAATCTTCGGGAAATATACCAAAAAAACCATCATCCTGTTGTGCCACTGATGTATTAAAATGTAAGGAAGATGATAAAAGACAGGAAAATAGTACAGCAATTAGGATATTCTTACCGTCAAATACCAATTTACATAAAAACCTGTTAAAGACTCTTTTTAAGATTTGTATAGAATGTTTAGATATTATGATCTAATATTATTTTCTGTAAAATTAATCTAAAAAATTATGGTCATAATAAATATAGGTGGATTAATTATGCATAATTATATTTTTTAAAAAATTATAGAAATCCCTGAATTTAGAAATATCAAATAAATCTAAATATCTTTTGTGTCAAGCATAATTATCCTCAAAAAAAACATCAATCCTTTGTTTACCGTTATTTGATTAATATTTTTTGAGAATTAGATGAAGATCTAAATGGAAACTTCACCTAATCTCTATGAGAACAAGAGTCAGGCGTAGCAGAATTTATAATACCTGAATGTTAAATTTGACTCAAAACGCAATGTTAGAAAACAGCCATGACAAACTCTTGTGTTCAAATTTTGGATAAAGATTTTAATTTTATAATCCTTTTGGAGTAATATAGCAATAACAGGGACAAATTTCTATTACATTCCTAGGTATAGATTCTTTAAAAAAAGGAAATTGGTTTTTGTTACTGTCAAGTATAACCCATAGTCTAGGTATTTGATAATCAATGAAATTTTCTAACAAAAGTCGGTTCAATATCTAGAGGCGAAGGTCAATATACACTACCAGAAGATATAGCATTTCATTATTTAGGTAGAATTTATGTGTAGGATACAGGTAACTATATGGTGCAAGAATTTTGAATCAAATAATAAGTATCGTTATATACATAATTGATAAGTAATGTCAACAAATATCTTAAAAATTACAATATGTTAAGGGCTATTTAACTACGGTCAGAAATACTAACATTAAAAGAAATCAATATTTATTATTTTGGCATATCTTATCTATATTTTTATGTTAATATACGAAAGCGCTATGGAATCAGCAATATGAAATCTGAAGTCATATTTTTCCAAGATATGTTTCTAAAATAATAGATATGGAAATAATCAAAATCGATTGTTCAATATTTCAAATATATAGATCTTCATATTAATAGTAATATTCTCTATGGAAGATAAATTGAAGGAGTATTTTTAGGTTCAATTTAGAGTATATGAATAAATATATTCTATAATGATTTTAAACAGTCATTCAATTTTCTAATTTTGGATACATCAATACATCCCAAGACATCTTAAAATTTAAGGAGACTAGGTTGTAGAGATGATTCAACTCTTAATATTTCCAATATTTTCAAATTAAATAAATTAATAAAATGAAGAACATTTAATCTCCTAAAAGAAAATATTATGGATATGGAATTGGCAACATTGCTAGTATATTATTGGGTTGAATGGAGTGAAGATTTGGTTTTTCCATAGAATTTGAAATTGTAATTTCAGATGATGGATCTTCTTTTTGTATTTGTGTATCTTCTTTTTGTATTTGTGTATCTTCTTTTTGTATTTGTGTATCTCCATTTTCAATATCTAATATTTGAGTTTCTTGGTCCAAATTGTGTTTTTCGGCTTTTACTATTTCGGTTATATTGTCTTGAGAATTCAAAGATTTTAGGTCTTTCCCTAGGTTAGGATTGTTATCTTGATTAACAATAATGTCATTTTTTAAAGCATTGAAGGTTCCGATAGGATCCCTTTGATCATCCGTCAATTGACCTCCCCATGTTAGATCTAGCAGTTGTACCCAACCTGGATATACATTTGGAATTGCATAAACACCTTGTCCACCCATTCCCTTTAATTTGACATTTGAAGTAGTCATATTATCATCATTTTCGAATTGTGAATTACCAGAGTTGTTATAAGATCCTGTTAACAAAACAGTCCCTGCAATTACAGCATCGTCTGGATTTCCATTGTTATTGGGATCTCCATCAACAACGATCATTCTATTCGAGAACTTGCTTGTAACGTACGCATAATAACCGCCGTCCTTCTTTGCACCAAAGTTTACTCCATGGCAACCAGGATCACATGGTAAACTTTTTACTACTTCATTAGTGTTTGTATCTATTATTGCAATAGTTCCGGTGAGTGTATTTGCTGTAACTAGGTATTGACCATTTGGACTAACTGGGGTTTGAATTGGTAAAGCATGACCTGCAGCACCGAGATCTATTGTTTTAATTACTCGTCCCAGTTCCATGTCAATAATATTAATATTATTAGAGAGAAGATTTGAGACGTACGCTCTCTTTCCATCTGGCATCATTCCAATAGCTATTGGCATATTTCCAGCATCTACTCTTGATTTAATTTCTCCTTTACCCAGATTTTGTGTGAAATCAAAAATAGTTGTATCATCAGTAAAGTGATTAGATGTTATCATCTTATTTCCATCTGGAGTAATCCAATGACCGTGTGGATGAGTTGGATTTTGAGCAGAATCCTGAGTAGGAATTATCCTTATCTTTTTAAATTTATTTTCATTTTTATCAAATTTTACCTCTGCAACACCTTGTTCACCACTTAAACTAACATATAACAAATCATTATCTGGATTAGTCATAATATGCGATGGTGCATCACCAACTCTCATATCATCCAACAAATTTCCTGTGTTTCGATCAAATGCAGTCAGTCTATTGTCGAACCATTGGGTCTGATATATTATTTGTTGGCTAGAATCACTCCACATATTGTGTGGATGGTTCATATTAATCTGGGGTAATGAGACTTTTCGTTCTACTTGCCAATTTTCTGTGTTAACCTTAGTCACAGTACCTGGTTTTGTCTTTGATGCTGTCTCTTCAAACTGTGTATCTACCCACACTTCACCTAATCCCGGTTTTGAAGGATTTACGATTTGATCAAGTTGGATACTAGAACTTCCGATTGACTTAAGAAGTGCTTCATCAAGGTAACCTTCACCAAGATCTGTTTTTACTGGAATATGTGGAAAAGTAGGTTTCCATTTAGGATTATCATTACTATAATCTAGCCAATTTGAAGGATTATTTGCAACGAAGAATGTTTTCAACAATGCTAGTGAAAGTGGATGACTTGAAGGTATTTTTTCTCCGGTACTTAATTCAAGCTCATTTCCCAAGTCAAGTGCATCCTCTGTTTCAGGATTGTCTGCGATCACCCCTCCAAACATATATGGATGTACCTTACAAGTAAATACATACAATCCAGGTGCTTCAAGTTTTACGATTCCACCTCCTGAATATGCAGTTACTTGATCAAATGGCATGTGAGGAGGCATGACTATTTGGGATTGAGTAAAATCTAAACTTTTATTTTCTTGTTGTGTTGTTTCATGCTTATTGTGACCATTTATTGTATTAATAGGCATATTTTCTGCTTCTGATGGCCATAAAAGGCTAGTTATTGTATGAACAGTATTCGTATCGTCCATTATAAAATGTGCAGTTCCTCCTTGTTTTACCACACCCAGAGATTCAGTTGCACCTTCCAACAACTCCCCGCCTAGATTCTTGAAGAATTTACCTGGTTCGTCAGTTATAGAGAAAGTGATAAAATTTCCGTGTCCTGTAGGTCCTTTTTCGAGAGGTGATGGTCCTGGAATACTTTCAGTGTGGCTACCAACAGGTCCTACTTTAAATGAACCCTTCATTCCTGCTTCCATATGAGCGAATACATGACAGTGGTAATGCCAATTACCTATTCCTGCTCGGTCACCGGCTTGAACGATAAATGATGTTCCTTGATTAGGAGTAATTAAGATTGTATCTATGATATTAGCAGTTCCGGGATCAACCCACTCATGGGCATGTAAGTGAAATGTATGTTGGTTGGCTGCTCCCAATATGTGGAAGCGAACTAATTGATTTAGGTCTGCTCCCAACTCGGGGTTAGTCCAGAGTGGTTTTTGAATGTGCTTTGAGTCAATCTCTTGACCCCAGAATGTGGATCCAACCATAAACAGCACATATTGTTTTTCAAGATCTTTTGGATCAACCTCTACAACTTTACCGTCCACCTTCGATGGTATTTTATCATATGAGTCGACTATTATGGCTCCGAATAATCCCAATGTCCTAAAATTTTCTCCGAAATATTCAAATGTACCTGATTGCTTTGGTTGAATATTCTGGGTTTTTATGTTCCCATTTGAATCTTTTGATGTAAGGATGAGCAAATCTCCTTCGTAGAGTTCTATTGTCGGACCGGGTATTGTGGGATAATTTGGATATCTGTAAGTTAAATCTTTTTCAAAACCATCTTCTAAAAGAATATGCTTCTTCATGATATAACCATATTGCCCATTTTGTAATTTCTTAGCTTCTATTGTCACATTATGTATTTGTCCATCTATTGGATCTGGATTCTCATTCTCTTGGATTGTTTTATCTGTTTCTGTTTTATCTGTGTCTGTTTTATCTGTGTCTGTTTTATCTGTTTCTGTTTTATCTGTGTCTGTTTTATCTGTTTCTGTTTTATCTGTTTCTGTTTTATCTGTTTCTGTTTTA
>JBHIVA010000112.1:0-5815 GCA_042138015.1 Nitrososphaeraceae archaeon
CAACGCTACTAAACCTACCATTATTAATTCAAATCAAAATTAGTTAGGATCGAATAGATATTATTTATTATTTTCTGATAAAGGTAACAAATGAATTATATCTATAATGACTAACAAATGTTCACCTAAAAATCAACTGAATAAAAAACGCTTATTATTAAAAAGGGATTTATTTGAAAAATGAAATATATCAGAATCTAAATTAGTCAGTAAAACACCAACTTAAAATTGTTCAATAAGACATAAAAAAACCTTTTATAGTTCACTTGGATTTATAACTCAATCGAAACATAACATCGTAATATGTACCACAAATCTATAAAATATAGAAACATATAATAATAAATTGTGTAAAGTAAACTTTCGGATAAGAGAATAATTTATTGAATAGTTTCTTATCCGGAAAATATTAATTGTTTATTACCCTCGTATTATAAACATACAAACTGAAGGTAATAAAGTTCATTTATTAGAATGAACCAATCTAATTTTATCTAAGATGTTGTTTTATTTTTAACCTTGAGCATTTCTTGCAACACTTGTTCCATATAATCTTGAACATTTTCCTCGGAAAAAGAAGTAGTTTCAATTCCTGTTTTTTCTTCTAATTCTTTTTCTTCTTTGTCTACAACCTCTTTTACATCTTTTACGGCTTTCTCAATTTCTTTAGTCATTTGAGCAGATCCCATACTTGCAAGAAGATTAGAATTATTCTTAGTAGTTTCCTTTATTTTTGCCCTGAGTGTAATGTTATGAGAAAGTGAAACAGCTGATGAATAGAGACCAAAATTCACTAGGTATGCACATACTGCTATAAACGAAACTGATGCAAGTCCATATGGTGGATATGGAGCGATAATTAATGATGATTGTGAAACTGTAAAAAATATTATTAAACCACTGGCAGTAACAATCAAATATTTTCTTATTGGATTGTTATGTTCTAGTTTAGAAGCTACTATCCAAAATGAAAATCCAAAAATTATTCCACTAAATGCAGTTCCAAATCCTTGAAAGAGATAATAGGTAACTAGACTTTCATCCGTATCTGACACTTCATATAGATTAAACGAGTCCAATGCGGTAGATACAAATAGTATGAAGGAAACTATTAAGCCAGATAATAATCTTATACGATGAATTTTTAATATATATTCTGATAAGAGTAAATATGATCCGGTTAGAAGCAATATTAGTGAGATAGCTAGTAAGTACTTGTAGTATGAATAAAACTCATCAAATATATTATTTTCAATATCCGGATAAACTGCATCCATGATACTTGTTATCCATAAAGGATTTTTCAAAATTATCGCATTTTCCACAACGTAAACTACAAAAACAGTTACGGATAAAATCATAAATCCTAAACCATAAATCAAGATCACTGTTGCATTTCTCTTTGAAAAATACCAAATTGTAAATTTAAGTGATAGCAAAAATAAGATGGATGCACCTATTACAGCACTAATATTTTGAGCAACTAACAAATTTATCAATGAATACTGTGAAAAGATCATCATTGAAAAAAGTACTAATATGATGTTTAAAATTAATATATAACTTGTATATTTTGTGATTTTTGATACGAATAACAGGTATTTGGATTTTGATAAAAATGCATTGTTGTCTTTTTCAGCATATTTTTGTAAGTAAATTTGTCCAAATATAGTGACACCACAAATTGAAATGAATGTGAAGAGTCCAAATGGAGATTTTATTTGATCATTTATAAAATCTGGAATTTTTCCTATTTCAAGATCAATTATTAATAATACATTTATAATGATCAAAATAAAATAATTCTTTCTTAGGTCATAAAAAGAAGCTCGTAAAAATTTGTTGAAAAGAAAAAACTTTTGATTATTCAAATTCTCAATCAGTTATTATAAATATAATACCTCTAGAAAATAAATTTTTCAAATTTTCTTACAGATAGTAAATTTAGATACTACCCAAAATTTATCTATTATGTAAAATTTCTCCCTGTATTGATAACTCTTCTGTCATCTCGGTCATATTTGTCTCAGTATTATCTGTCATGTTACCATTCTCCTCATTCTCTTGTGCGACAATTATTGATACTCCTGACATCTGGAAAACTCCAAAAGATAGTACCACTGTCACTATCACCACTGTCGCGAGAATTAATTGATTATTCATGAATAAGTTGTTCTTAAGATATTTATATTGTTTTCGGAGTATAAATTATCTAATGAGTTGAATCCAATTAGACTTATTGTTCAACAATTAAAAATGTAACTATTGACGAAAGACTTTTCTCCTTATATTAGTCTCTATGGATTTCAAATAAAAATTATTATATTAAAAAGATTAAGAAAGCAAGTGGGACGGAAGATCTCAATCCAAGCATTATCACGGTGCCATTATATTAAAACACAAAGAACTAGATCGAAAAGATAAATATATTATTTATTTAAATACCCATCACTACAGTAGATAAGAACATACCTCGTTATTTTCTTATGGTATCCATTAATGTTCGAGTAAAAAATATGCCAGAATGATTATACATATGAAATATGAATTTAGGAACGAGAATAATAATATTTTACCTAACAAGAAAGGATATAATGCAATAGATCATGTAATTATTCCATCTAGTAAATGTCTTGATGGTATAATGACTATCATCAAAAGTGGTTGTCGATAGAAAATGTTATCCAAAGAATAATGTACAGGTTCTACATGTCATAAAAGATTCCAGGAATGGAAAGAATCATGTATATTTGATCGGCGCTGTTGAATTAAGCGAAATTCAATATGGAAAAGTAAAAAAATCTATCAAATTTGATAGAATATATCAGAAAGAGAGGATATTAAGAGTACATTACCATTAAGTTAACAGAGCTGTTTTGATTAATAGAATTAATCTCTAGAATAATATTTAATGCATTTTGTCACATGTATATAATTGGATCAAAATAATCATCTTTAGTACATATACAAATTCACAAAAATTTTTCATTTAAAAATGGGATTTTAACTTCTAATTCAACAGACTAAAATAATGACAATTAAGAGGTAAAATATTTTATTACCTAATTTTTAAATTAAATTAATTTCTCAATTTTTTGGAAAATAATCATGTGAAGGAAAATTTTAATAGATAGATCTTACCAGCAGATATAATTGAAATCATGCATAGCTATGCATTCATATAAAGGGGGAACTGGCAAATCGACGATGGGATCAAATATCTCTGCTTTATTGACTTCAAGAGGATATAACGTTCTACTGCTGGATATGGATGTTTATGCACCTAGTTTGCAAACATATTTTAACGAAAATCCCGAGAGATGGATAAATGACTTTCTTTTTGGTTCAGCCGAGTTTGAAGATGTCGTTTATGACGAAAGTCATGTTATCGATCAATTCCAGTTTTCTAATTCTAAGGCTAAAACAAGAGTAGGAAAGTTTTATGTATCATTCTCAAATTCATCAAAGGATGAAATAGCAAAATTAGATGGTGCTTTTAGAAATGATTCATCAAAAATTGAATTGCTACGAAAATTTATTCATATAAAAGAAAATAGTGAATCAAATAAAAAAGTGGATTATATTATAATCGATACTAGTCCTGGTATACGATATTGGTCTATAAATTCACTGGCTATTGCTGATCTTATATTACTATCTTTAAAAATGGATGCCATTGATATTGAAGGAACTAGGAAATTGGTACATGAAATATACACTACATTTAGAAAATTAGGGGTAAAGTCTTACCTACTCTTAAACAGGACTGCAGGTTATTGTCATCCTAATTTATTCAATGATTACAATTCTAATATTAAAGAAAATTATTCAAAAATGCTCAATGAACAATCTGAAACTATTACAAAATTAAAAAAAGACTTACAAATGGAAATAATATCAAGTATTCCTTGTTATTGTGATATTCAGTTCGATAGCAGGGAATTTATGACTGTCTTAAAACATCCTGATCATCCTTTTACATTTATGATGAATAAATTAGTTGACGAGATAGAAAATAATGCATCTGTTTGAAATTTGAAGAAATTTATTTAATTTTGATCTAATAGATTGCTTTATTGCAGTATTCCTACTTATGCTATCAATTGACTTTGATTATTGATTGTAATAAATTTGTCCTTGTTACCTTTTGTAGGAAATTTTAATTTCAGATTTGCAAAATCTTTTTATATTAACCGATATCTCCTATCAGAATAAATGACAAAGAATATCTAATTATCCTTTTATTACTAAATATCATTTTTTTAAAGACCTGTTTCCTTTTTAAAAAATTTTTAACTTGTACTCTTCTTTTTGAGATGAAAGGTTCCAATATTTTCTGAGATTTATTTACTTAATTTTTTTAGAACTTATACTGGTAGCTTAACAAGAAACCATTAACTCACTTAGTCACTTAGATAGTATAGTCTATAATCAGATTCGTTTAGGTGAAGATTAAACTTAATGTAAATTCTATTAGAGTATATACGGTGATTATTTTTTAAAATATTATCTGTTATGATATAGATAATCAAATGATATATTTAAAAGAACCTTAACTTCTATTACATTTAGGATTATCTCTCGTTTTTATAAAAAACTTTATCCTATGAATATATTTTTTTACGAATAGAGAGAATAAACCAGTTAATTCGCTACACGATCACATAATACATTACTATTTCTTAATCCATAAATATCTACAACATGAAAGGTGTAGGAGAATTTGATGAGTTTCAGAGACCTGAATGGGAGAAAATTTTTATATTTTTTTAGTATTCATATAAAATTTAATTTCTTTTATTCTAATAATAAATATACAGTAACTTATTATTTTCCCTTTTTTAAATGATTAGTAGGTCTTAATTTATTAAACTAGATTAAGAAAATTCAAATATAAAATATGATTATAATCAATACAAATATTCAAAATTTTTCGAAACTTATATAATATTTATATCTAATTATAATAAATAAAATTAGATTCAGATTACCAATTGTGTAGTTTGACCTCCAATTTATCTAAAAATTAAATTTTTATTATGGTTTAAAGGTTAAAATATTTTAAATCTAAATAAAGATAAATTACGATATCTTTTTTAGGAATTATATCTTTATGAATTAATTAATTATTTTTTACCTTATTATTATTAATTGTTGATACATCTTTCTAAATGATTTAGAATTTTTACGTAAATATGAAGAATCAGTTATTTTTTTTAACGTTCCTTTCTTTTACAATACTAATATCTGGAATTTCAATCTCTTATTTTGATTTTGAAAGCAAGGTCTACGGAGTTGAAGAAAAAGATGATAATTACGATGGTACCAACGATGAGTTTGAGGATGATTCTTATGAAAGCACATTAACCCCCGATTCAGAAATAGACTATTATCCTGGGCAGTCGTTGGGTACAAATGAAAATTATTATGATTATTCAAATGAAGGAAATTACGACTCTTACCAAGATAAAAATGATTATGGTAGTGATACCATTTACGACATTCCTCCTGACAGTACCCTAAAAGAAACACCAGGAGAAACACCAGGAGAAACACCAGGAAAATCTCAAGGTGGTCCAGGAGAAACACCAGGAGAAACACCACCAGGTAGTACCCCAGGAGAAACACCAGGAAAATCTCAAGGTGGTCCAGGAGAAACACCAGGAGAAACACCACCCGGTAGTACCCCAGGAGAAACACCAGGAGAAACACCACCAGGTAGTACTCCAGGAGAAACACCACCAGGTAGTACCCCAGGAGAAACACCACCAGGTAGTACCCCAGGAGAAACACCACCAGGTAGTACTCCAGGAGA
>JBHIVA010000113.1:0-5804 GCA_042138015.1 Nitrososphaeraceae archaeon
CATTGATTGTGTTTTGCTCTGTTGTTTGTTACTTCCATCCTCACGTGTCATCTTGGTAACTTTTTCATCTTTATCTTTGTCATTGGATTCCTCTACTTGATTCATTGATTGTGTTTTGCTCTGTTTTCCTTCATCACTTTTAATTCCGAGATTTTTGAAATTATCGTATTTTTTGCTCTTCTCGTAGTTACTCTCTTGTTTTAAACTGTTGATAGATGACGGTATATTGTCGTTTTGATGATCTTCTATTAACAAATTCTCTATCAAACATTTAATCACAGATTTTACTAGTGGTTCTTGATCAAGTTCTTCATATACTTTTTGACCTAGACCTACTAGATATTCTATTTTCTGTTGTGGAGTCTCAAGTTTTTCAAGTTCTATATGAATTTTTTCACATAGCTCCCAAAGATTTACTACACGCTCTATCCCATTATCAGGTATTGATATCTCTAATGCATCAGCGAAAGCATTCATAAACTCCTGCGTAGTCACAAATTCCTCGGTATCACTTGTTCCAGCAGCGTTTAAGAAGTTCAGGTAATATAGGAAACATTTTTCGCAAAGATCAACTGGATCTTCATCTGCAGAAACTCCTGGTGGACCTGGTGGACCTGGTGGACCTGGTTTACCTGGATAACCTGGTGGACCTGGTGGACCTGGTTTACCTGGATAACCTGGCGGACCAGGTGGACCCTCTTGACCTGGATAACCTGGTGGACCTTCTGGTCCTGGTAAACCAATCTCACCCATAGGACCTGGTGGACCCATAGGACCTTCTGGTCCTGGTGGACCTTCTGGCCCTGGATAGCCTGGTGGACCTTCTGGTCCTGGTGGACCTGGTGGACCTTCTGGTCCTGGTGGACCTGGTGGAACTGGAATGAGTACTTCTTTAGGTTTAGGAGGATAGTATTTGGTATCATAATCATCTTGAGAATCTGCTACCGGATATGGTTGTTCGTCATATCCATACACATTTGGTGTTACTGTATATTCTTGGGCATCTACTACTTGTGGGAGCATAACGCTTGTAGTTCCAAACATCAAGCTACTCATTAGAAAAATGCCAAGTATTACTGACCTTTCCATTGGAAGTTAATTTAATACTATATTTATTTAGAAAGCTAAGAATTTTTTAATTCCTATTCTACTGTAATTTTTAGGTAAAAAAGCTTATTTTGGTTTTATTCACTAGAATATTATACTATAATTCACTATTATTTTTACTATTATTATTCGAAATATTTTTTCTATAATTTTTTTTTGATTAATTAATAATAAAAATTAACAGTTTTTTAGTTGATTATAACCGGTACTTATATTTCTAACAAATAAAAATAAGTTAATAATTAATAGAAAATAGTTCTTAATCTTTCTAAATCCATCAATAGACTAGGTTTATTCATTATAAAAATGCATAAAACTTAACATCATATATTTGATAGTATTTTGACTATGTTTTTGGTAAATAAATTTATGGGATTTTCATTACTATTATTTTAATTGTGTCTATTGCGACTAGATTTACTAGTGAATATCTCTCCACGCATTATGAAGGCTTAGTTTTAGCAATTTTCTTCTCTATGTAAAAATTATATGAATTTTTTTTTATAACTAAAACCAAATTATATTGTTTTCATTTATATACAAATATTTAGAAAATTAACTTAATTTTTTAACTTTTTAATTTAAATATGAAATATATGAAATATTTCATATATTTCTTAAGATATTAACGCATTCTAAACTGAAAACTATTTTTATATTAACAAAAAGTAGAATACGGATATAAAGTATATTAAGTTTGTTTATATCTCTAATATTTTAAGGAAAGTAGTTACGTTTTCTACAGGATTATTCATTGAAACCCAGTTATTGTCGTTCTTAGGGCATATTATTTTGAGTCCTCATACTTGAACTTTTTGTAAATATTTGTAGAAACATGCATTTAATACAAAGTTATACTTTTGGTAGTTATCTGGAGAGGAACTGGTAAATTTTGACCTGATGATAACTTTGAATTTTGGTCAAAGGCTTATGTTTCTTCATTTTGATATTTTTGTTCAAATACACATAATACTTGAGTTTGGAAGTTATACAATCTAAGATATTGTCATATGATCAACTCGTTCATCACACTCTGTTGGTTGTGTTGTTCATTCCATTTGATAAGTGCACAGTTCATTAAATCGATCGACACAGTTCTTGTCGGTCTTGAGATTGCGTCATGGTTATGTTCATTCCGGAAATTCTGTTCCTTTTTCTTATAGCAAGGGGTTTCTGGGTGGTAGACTCTAACAATCTTTCTCTTGATTTATAAATCAATCACAATCATTGTCTATTCGATTAAAAAATATTTCTTCAGTTTCTGGTGGTTCAGGTTCTTCAACTGGACGTTTTGCTAGATCAAAAACTAGGAGCATCAAAGTACATTCATCTGGTTTCGGTGGAAAACATCTTGAATATACCAACAATCCAGTAAAACAAAATTCATTTCATTCTAATGGGCTCTGTTAACATGTTAACTTAAGGATAATGTAATCTCACTGATAACTTTTCCTAATATGTTTTATGCTCAATTTTCGTAGATTTTTTAATATTTCCTTCTTGAATTTACCTTAACTTAGCAGAAGCCTTCTAATGGATCAATTAGCTGAAGAGCTGATAGATAGGTAACCAGGAGATCAGATTAATCCTTACTTGCATAGGATCAACAACTATGGAAGGATCCATTAATTATCTATTTACCAAATATTCATCATTTTTCTTTGTAATTGCCTTTAACTTTTGATTTTATTGTCATTTTTCTCGCTTGACACTCGTGAAGGTCGTGAAAAATGGTCTAGATATGAGCTATCGTGCCAGTAGGGTAGCAAACCAAAAAAACTGTTATAATCCATGATTCAGGCATTAAATAATTTTTTCTAATTACTCTATTTCAAAGACATAATAGAGAATTTAATATTTTTATTCTGTTTTAAAAAGACTATTCTTATTCGCTAGGTAGCGATCATTTCTAATATTTACCTGATAAAAAATCATCCTCAAGTGAAAACCTTCACGAAATTTTAATTATACATTGTAGTACAAAATTAAACGAGTTATGAGTTTACCTTCGAAATTTCTTGCGTGTGAAATTTATATCTGATATATTTTTGAATCATTCTTATGTGTAAAACAACTCATAACACCATAGACTTATATAACTAATTAATACATTTTGTCAAGTCGAAATCTAATGGCAAAAGGTTCTAAAAGAGGTCGAGTTCGTGACAAATGGAAGGATAAAAAATGGATAGTGGTAAATGCTCCAGTCGCTTTTGGTGGTAATCCTATAAATTATTTGCCTGTGACTGATGTTGATAAAAGTAAGGGAAGAATAATAGAAAATACACTATACGATATTTACAAACAAGATCCTACCCAACATCAGACTAAAGTTTTTCTTCAATTAGATCATGTCACTACTGCTTCAGCAAGCACAAAATTCGTAGGTCATGAATATGCAAAAGAATATCTTCGGAGTCTTGTCAGGAGAGGAAGTACTATGATAGGTTTTATTAAAAATTATACTACAATTGATGGCCATACATTTAGATTATCTGTAGTGACTTTTTCACAGAGAAGAATAAATACTTCTGCAAAACATGAAATAAGACTCCTTGTAGATAAAAAATTGGAAGAAAAAATATCTCAGCTTCCAGTTGATCAATTTATTCATGAAATTACTATTGGAAATTTAAGTAAAGATCTCTTAATAGAAGCAAAGAAGATAGCGTTTATACGACACTTGGGATTTAAAAAATCTCGACTGGTTTCTACTCCTGAATCAAGATCTATTCATGACGCAAAACCAACACGAGAAACCATTGTGGAAACTATTCCTCAAAGTGAAATGGAAGGAGTAGATGAAAGGGACGAAATAGAACCTCCAACAGAAACCGAGACTGCTTCTGTAGCAGCTTCCTAGATATACGAGGTGATTGGGGAGTTTTATTTTAAAGATTTTTCGACAATGTAGACTCGACTTTTTTTATTTTGTAAACGTTCATAAATGAAGGAAAATAAAGAGATTTCTATAGAGTATTCATCTATAGAGTTTTTAAGTTCACAGATAGACGTTATTTGTCATGCTACAGAAGATAAAGAAAAGATTATTGGGTCCATAAAAAACATATTGTTTATTTCTGAAGATAAATTTCAAGAGATAGAATATGAAGGACATTGGGGTAACAAGATATTGAAAATCAGTGCTCCATTAAACAAGAAAGAGAGCTCCATGATGGTTAAAAGGATTCTTGAGAAAATAAATTTTACAGACAGACAAACATTGTTATCTAATCTTGAAAATCATATAGATGAAAAAGGAAATTTATTTTTGAGACTGGATAAACAGAAAATATGTAGAAATAAATTATTTCTAACAGAGAATGAGGGAATTAAAATCAAAGTTAAACCTAACAAAAACAAGATAATTCAACAAAAAAGAAGTAACAAGATAGATAATGAAATTTATAATTCATATAGGAGGCTAATACAATTTACAGAAAAATAGATTTATGTCTAAATCTTTCCATAGAAAATATTTTAAAGTTAAAACCTGTACATGGTTTTGATATCGTTGGAATAAATAATGATATTAATGCTAAATTTATTAATTCTTATGATTATAGTGAAAATGATTCAGAAAAAAGGAATGATAAAAGTAACGACTTTAAACCAGTCAAAAATAATACTAACTTTTATAATAAAAAAAATATATCGATTATCCATAGGATAAAGGAAAGACCTGTTAAACCTCTTTCAAATGATTACTTGATAGTTATTGACCAAGTTGAAAAACTATTAAACGGTAAACCACCATCATTTGACATCTTTAATTTGACAGATTTTAGAAATCATTATGAGATAATAAAGCTTTTAAAAAAAATAAACAGGAAAAGTATTGGAATAGAGATAAAAATAAACGATATACGCAACTCGGTATATTCGCATGACATTGGTAGATGGATGAAATGTATCAAAGACATCTATAAATTTACCAATCTAAGTGATAACCAATTTATCCTTTCAAGCGGCACAAGTTCAAAATACGGTATTTTATCCTATAATACATTTGAATCAATTTTACGAGTATGTGAAATTAATCCACAAAAATACTGGCAGAATGTAGAAAAATGGCTAGATATTAGAAAAAAGGTGTATTATGATGTTGCGTCGTAGGGAAAAACGTAGATATCTCGCTATCGCGATTAATAAAGACGAGTTAATAGATGTCTTACGTGATCCTAAATATCTCCCACATGCAGGGTATAGTAACGGTTTAAAAAAATATGAAAAGAAAGACTTTGAAATAAAAAAGGGAGTACACGAAACTTATTCAAAGGTTCTGTTAAAGATAATAAAACGACGTTATTCGGATCTGTTTGGGTTTATTGCCCTAGAAAAATCTGGTATACAAATCTTAACCGGAAAAAAAATTAAATTTGAGGGAATTTTCATATTGAAATATCATCTTGAAAGTGTGAATGAGATTTTATTTACTCTGGCAATGTGTAATAGACCAATAGTTACTACTCTTAAAATGTCCGGTACTATACGAAGCCTTATTTCAGGAATAGAATCAATATTACCAGTTTTTAAGAATACATAAAGGCAATGAGGGCGGTGTTAACTTAACAAAAGAGCTTTATCTGTGAATGTTCTATTCTAACAATATATGTTGTTGAAATTTGAAAGAAACAGAACATCCACTATTGTAGTAATGTCTACTGTATTTGTATTTTCTTGGTTTGAGTTTAAGA
>JBHIVA010000114.1:0-5791 GCA_042138015.1 Nitrososphaeraceae archaeon
CAGCACACTTATCAAGGCTAAAGCATATGTCTGGCACAGGCGAAAAAGAGTATCTGCATTTGTAATAGATGAAACTATAATTCAGGTTGGTAGCCAGCATTTCTGGTTATGGATCTGTATTGAACCAATTCAGAGATCTGTACTAGGAATCTATATTTCTGATGAGCGGAGTATGTTTGTAGCAGAGAATTTTATTAGATCTCTTGTATCTAAATACGGTAGGCATACAGTTTACACTGATGGTGGTACATGGTATCCTCAAGCGTGTAACTTTTTACATCTAAAACATAGATTACATTCGCCTTTGCATAAAGGTTTGATTGAAAGACTGATGCAGTATTTTAAGAATAGAACATAATCCTTTGATGATTATTATACCTGTATCAACCAAAAGAACAGGAATATGTACCTGTTCCAGTATCTATAGAAACTCATTCTTGATATGTGTACATGTTTACAGATATCAGTTACTTTCCTTCCTTCCAGTTTGCGTCTTATACACCATCTTCTTATCTTTTCTAAATCTCGTTTATACTGCATCCGGTGTAACAACACTCCTTACTCCTATTACCAAGTAAAAGAGTGTAACTGATATTATGCGATATACATCTAATAAACATATAACAATATTCAAATATATCTATGAATAACAAGTAGGTAGTTATAGTATGTGAAATTCAGATTTTCAATTATGATCTATAATACGATTTGAAAGTTTAAAGTTATTGTGTCTAATTTATTAATATAGCAAGATATTATTATTTTGGATTGAATAAAATAATAAATACAAAAAATATTGTTTATTTTAATGAAAACGGGAAGTATAGAACTCAAATTTATTTTAAATAAGACAATAGCACCTACTGCATTATGATTTCTTCGTTATGACGGATTGGGTTAAGAATACCAAAATGTTATATTTATTGGGTTGATTCTGTAGATGGCTTAAGGAACATTTCATTTTGATATAAATGAAAATAAAACTGGATCGGATTTGAAAGGATCTTTAGATGATAAAATAGCTACATATAGTATAATGTGTTGATATATTATTTTTAGAAGGCTTTAGTATATTTCCGATTTAAAGCAAGGTCGAGCTGCTGGTTATATCTATGTTTTATCAGGTTTGAAGCAGTTAAAAATAAAAAATCGTAGTGCGGTATATAGAATAGTACCGTCTTAAAACAGCAGTAGATAATATAAAACTAGTTAACTGAAATTATATGAAAATATGAAATTTATTTTCAAGACACAATATATTAAAAACTAGAGATCAATAAGAATATGAAATATAAACTAATGTTGTAAAGATAAACTGATTTATCTGTAAGTACATTTGAATTATTATAAAAAAATTATTTTAGCATTAGAAAATGAGATCAACGATTTATATGATTGTAAAAAAGAAAGAAATTTGTAGCTAGTTGACTAAATCCTCATTTAATTTATTTACAAAAGAATTTTCATGCCTATTCATACTTTTTCTGCTTTTAATAACACTGACATTTTCCATTACTCATATGCCAAATGATTCATTCTCCTCAGCAAGTTCGAATATACGTAATAACGATTTTAATATCATAGCTATTGCTGATGTTGGATGCTCTCTGAGAGGTCAAGAAAATATTAAAAATATAGAAAAGTCGGATCCCGAATTATTTCTTGTTGCAGGAGATCTTAGTTATAAAAAGACTCCTGATTGCTGGTTTAATATGACTAAATCATTGGATTCAAAAACTAAGATAGCAATTGGTAATCATGATGACTATGAAGAAGAGGGAATGAAAGGTGAGAAACTTAAAAAGGTATACATGGATTACTACGGATTGGATAACTCCTATTACTCATTTGATTATCAAAATGTACATGTCTTAGTCTTGGATACGCAATTGGAGCTCTCTGTGGATACGTTGGAATCTACAGCAACAATAAATGCAACTAACAGTATTGCTTCAGATACAACAATATATGAGAATAAAGGGGAAAAGAAAAAGAAAGATATCAAAGAGAAATCAGAAAAAGCTGTAAAGAAAAAAGAACCACTTGTAGATCGTTTTTCATCAATACCTTTAGTTGATTTATTGAGGGAAGAATCAGTTGAGATAGAAATTCCAGAACTTGATAAATTTGTAAAATCTAACGCAATAGTTCCAGCAATTGATGTATCCAAGAAACAATATCAATTTGTACTTGATGATTTGGAGAAAGCCAGTCAAAATAAGAATATTGATTGGATATTTGTCATGTTTCACAAGCCAATGTATTCATCATTATCTAAACAATTAGAAGAGTATGTAATTAGAGATAAATATCAGGAAATATTTGATAAATATGAAGTAGACCTTGTAATACAAGGGCATAATCATATTTATAGCAGAACTCTTCCGCTGACATTTAATAACTTGAATATTTCCCAACCTCTTGTAGATACGACTAGTACCACTGACAATAATATATTTACTAATCCTAATGGTACAGTCTTTCTGGTCGTTGGATTAGGAGGAGAGGAAATACATAGAATAGTCGATAATCCTTATTATATTGCTAACCATTATAACGATGGTTTTGGTTTTGTAGATATAGAAATAGATGGCAAAAGATTAGATGGAAAATTTTATGATATAAACCTAAACTGTAAAGTTGAGATAACAGAAAAAAAGAAAAAAGATGTTATAAATCTTGAATCATGCTTACCTTCTTCAACCATAGAAAGCAATGGGTTAAAAATAGTAGATGAATTCTCTATAATTAAAAATGAATAAAAAACTGAAACAATACCTAGAAAAAGAGAATAAAAATAGAACCTTTATATAATAATAGGAAAGAATGATAGTTTTTTGTTATTTCCATCTAATATCTACATATTAACATCAATTTTTCTCTTAAAAATTAATGAAAATAATATTAAAAATATAACAATAAATTTTAGATGTTAATATATTATAATGGTCTATATTTTTCATGATATTGTCTATACTTTTGATTTATAATCTCATAGTGACACATTAAGATTCAACTAGAAAGTAAAATTTTTATTGAAATTTTCTAGGAAATTATCTTGATTTAATACTGTATAAAAATAATCAGTTATAAATTTCATTTTTAAATGGAAAGTTACTTTTAAAATATTATATTCTACAATAAGAAAGAATAGTTAATATTATTAAATCTGCTTTTCAAGTTACTTGTGTATTGATTACATCCACTGGTTATAATAATTGTAGTTGTAGTTGTAGTTGTAAAATACCAGTTATTATTATAATCAGTTTAGTATTATTCATCTTCCAGATAAATAATGATTTAGATTTAAATTCAAAATATTTTGAATATATTTATGCAATTGAGAACATTGATGAAACAAACAAAGACGAGGAAATTGATTTTGATTATATATTTGACCCTGGTGAATATTTTGAAGAAGATAATACTTTTCTGAATAAAAATAATAATCTTAACAATAATACTAAAAATAATGAGACAAACCAATTAACTGAGACTGATAATTCTAATTATACTATCAAAGAAATATCTGATAGTAAAATAGATAATCAGCAATTTAAGACTGTATCCAATATATCTATAACTTCTGACTTTAACTTTGCATCCGTTGGTGATTGGAATTGCAAATCAGAGACAAAAGATACAGTGGAGAATATGATTGAACAAAGTCCAGAACTCGTTCTTGCTCTTGGAGACCTTTCATATGACAGTAGTGCAAGTTGTTGGTTTAAGATTATCCAGCCTGTTGCAGATATAACAAAAATTGCAATGGGAAATCATGAATCTGAATCATCAAAAAAACTGAAAGATTACAAAGAATTCTTTGGATTGGAAAAACAGTATTATTCGTTTAATTATGAAAATGTTCATTTTCTAGCATTATCCACAGAAATTCCATATGAGGAAGATTCTGAACAATACGAATTTGCAATTAGAGATTTGGAACAAAGTTTTAAGGATTCATCAATTGACTGGAATGTCGTATTTTATCATAAACAAGCATATAGTTCAGGTGGTGGTCCAGATGACGAAGACGACTTTAGAGAAGTATATCATCCTCTTTTTGACAAGTTTAATGTTGATTTAGCATTGCAAGGGCATGTACATGCTTATGAAAGGCTATATCCTATTACTTTTAATGAAGACGATGATGATGAACCTATAATACAGGATAACAATACAAACACATACATAAATTCAAAAGGGACAATTTTTGTAACTGTTGGAACTGGAGGTGCAAGTGAACATGAACTTTCAAAAAAGAAATATTTTTCGGCGGCAGGTGTAGATGGCACATTTGGTATATTAAATATCGAAGTCCATAATAACAATAACAATAATAATTATACTGCTAACGATTCCAATAACATTACAAAAACTTTGACAGGCAGGTTTATAGAAAATGAAGATGATGATGAGTTTAAAATTCTTGATGAATTCACGATAATAAAAAATAGTTAAAGTAGTTATTAAGATAACGAAGTATTTAGATGGTAATAATGTCAAATGTCAATCATGGTATTAACGGAATCGAAAGTATAGCATCTAGATATACCAATTGCTATTAGTTGAATTGATTGTTTTCCCTCTGATATAGTAAAATATCAATATTTGTTTGAAGAATAATTTTATAGAAAAATTTGAGAAACAGAAAGACGTAAGAATAGTTATGTAACATCTATATATCTATATATTTATCTATATAACAAATGAATGTTAGCATTTCTATCAAATAAATAAATCGATTATAAATTATAAATTATGTTTATCCAGATAAAATTTGTCGATAATTTTCCCGTCATTGGTATGAAATTCTCCCCTCAATGTCTTACCGCTATTTTCTATATGTATTTTTAAAAACCCAAATTGACTTGTCTGAATAGCATAAAAATTTGGTTTCTCTGTAATCTTGTCCAATTTATCACCTGCAGTACCGACTGTTAGAAATATTATGCCTTCTGGATTCTGATAGTATGACTTTGAATGACTTGTGACAAGTGGTTTTGGTTTAACTGACTTATTACTTGTATTTTCAAATTCCTCATTATACAAAATAGGAAATGTTCTTTCATAATACTGGTTATGACTTGATAATACCATATCTACACCATATTCTTGAAATAGTTGATGATATGTTTCCCTCAAATCTTTTGCTTCTTTTTTGTCCTGTTTTGTAGAATAAAAAGCCTTGTGCTGATGTATTATTATCCATTCAATATATGAATCTTTTGAAGCTTTCTTTAAATCATCTTTAATAAAATCATACTGTTTACTTCCATGTACATAAGGATGTTCTGTAGACATACTAATAAAATGAATATTTTCAAAGTCATGTGAATAATATGGATTATCTATTTGATGATAATCAGCAATCTGTTTGTATATTGTTGCAAATTCAGCATCATGATTTCCTATTGCAATTTTCATCTTGTCTTTAATTGGCTCTGTCATGTTAATCCAGCAAGAGGCGGATGGTACCTTTTTCACATGGTCTCCTGTAGTTATAATCAAATCTGGATATTCATCAAGAATGTTGTTTATTGTATTTTTTGTTTCTTCATTACATGACCAGTCTCCAACCGCTACAAAGTTATCTCCTTTTGTATCATCTCTTAATTGAGTAACTTGTACCTCATCATCAAGAGAATATTTTTCATTCTCAATTTGTTTTTTATCATTATCTTTAACTTCATCCATATCATTTATCTTATCCAAATTGTTCTTATCTTCTGACTTTATTTCTGTCCTATTTTCTTCTTTAAACTCAAAATATTCATTTGGGTCAAAGATA
>JBHIVA010000115.1:0-5536 GCA_042138015.1 Nitrososphaeraceae archaeon
GTAAACTCAAACCAAGAAAGTACAGATAAAGTGAATATAGTACATTAAAAGAAGATGTTTTATTTCTTTCAAATTTAATTTTATTCATACTACTAGTATTTAGAACATTCTTAGCTATATCTCTTACTGCTTATCTTAACATAGCCAAGGAAACTATCATTTCTTAATAATATTGTTGGTGTAAATGAGTATGAGATGTATATTCTGAAAATTATATTCATAAAATTCGGGAGTGGAAATAATTATTATTTCTCAACTATTTTGATTGAATTGTAAAAAATAAAATTAAAAAGTTTTTGTGTATAGAAATTTATTTACGTAATACGAAGATTATATATTCCAGATTACCATAATATTAGAATTAATTTTCTTACTCTATTGCTAACCCATATTCATAGTATCCATGTACATATTATCATTATACAACGTAACGATCCCTAAAATAGTTAGAATTCCTACAAGAGCAAAAATAATTCCTGTGGATCTTGAAACCCATATTCCTTTAGACCACATTTTCTCAGCGAATATTATTCCGGCAAAAAGACCCATCCATGCTATATTCATCCATCCTAATGCTACCATCAATAAAAAATAAGGCCAACAACATCCTAAACAATACAGTCCATGATATGTGCCCATTTTTAATGTGTCTGTTATATCCCCTCCTTTCCATCTCCTTGTAAAAAAAGCTAATGGAGATTCACAATACCTTAAACACTTTCTTTTTAACGAACTAAATTGATAGAGTGCCGATATAATTAAAAGAAAACCATATAAAATATTTAGATCTAGTATTTCAAATGTCATAAATATGTTATTCATCAAAATAGACCATGATACCAAAAGTAAAATTCCCGTTATAGCCCATATGAAAAGATATGACGCAACAAACAATATTGTTTTTAACGAATAATTGAGATATGAAAATATTAAAGGAAATTGTCGTTTGTTGGTATGTTTAAAAACATTGGGATGATAACTGTCATTATGATCTCTCATTATCAATCTATTGTACAATAATACCATAGGAACAATAGCAGGAAACATCATCGCAGCCATTCCAACTGTCCAGCTTATAGTAAATATCAATACTGCAATAGGATTAAGACTCGTCATGGTTTCCATCATGTCAGACTGGTTGATGGAGAATAACCATGCTATTATAGAGGTAAGAATTAGAGATACCAGGATTAACTTTTGTATATTATGCATTATAGGAAACCAAAATCAATAATCAATAAAATTGTGGTCCACTCCAATCAAACTTGATATGCTTGCTAGACCTACCACTCCTTTCCCATTTATAACCTATCTCTGAAGCATTCACTTGATCTGATATAGATCTATCTGGGCCCACTTCGCTTCCAGGAGCATTTATCGTTTCTACTCTCTTACCTGCTGGCGTCATAGGTCCAGTTAATGCTTCTGCCTTTGCAATTACCTTTCCAGGAATTTCTGCTTTCCAATAAGAAAGGTCTTTAGCAGCTTCAAATCTTATTGTAGCAAAATTTATCTCGCGATGGTCTCCGATAAGCTTTGCAAATTGAGCCATAAAACCACCTGCATTTCCACTAAAAATCATTTTCAACGTTTCTCGTTGATGTTGATCAGCTCGCCCATCAAATGAAATTGCAATACTTGCTTTTGTATTCCCTGCCCAGATATTGCCCTCAAAACTTGATAAAGCCATAACATTTAATACATTTAGGATTATGTTGCCATAATTGCATGTATTAATATGGTAAGCCAAAACACCATCACAATCCCCATAAGTAGGATTTTGAGCAAATATACAAAGACAAGGGATATTACATTTACATACATCAAACCAATCTCCAGACAACTTCCACTTTGGAATATTGACTGTCGCCATTATTACGTTATTTAGACCGAATTAGTATTTTAGTTTTGATATTACTTTCATCCTAAATAAATCAAAAATAAAAGGTTGTAACATTTTTCCAAAAATTATAGTTATATGGATACATTAAGTCGAAAAAAAATAAAGTAATTTAGAAATTTAAAACTATAATGATTAAATTGCTACTAAATATTAATTTTAAATTCAGGGCTATAATTTATTTTAACACTATGGGCCTCTATACTCTACTACTGAATATAATGCATTTTTTCCAGAGTCATCAAAATTTAGACTTGGAGTACTAATATGCATAATCTTTGTTTTTGCTGCTTCTGCAAGTTTCCAAATAAAGCCTTTTGGTAATTGTATCTTTGTATCTTGTTCTTCTCCAGTTACAGGATTCATGAAACTTTCTACTTGCACATCCATGATATCGGCAACAGAAAAACTACTTTTCTTTCCATCTATCTTGACATTGATATCTACAAATTGAGGATCAAGAAGAAATTTTATGGTTCCTGCAAAGAGAGCAAAGGGACCTTCCCCTTTAGCCTTACCTGAAAATATATCAACTAAAGCAAGTCTTACATTATTATCTGTTGTATTTTTAGTAATGTAAAGCTGCATTGTACCATTTCCCTCATGTATTGCCTTTGGCCAAGAGTATGCACCAACTACATCTAAACCATCTAATTTTACATCACCATAATTTCCTTCTCTTATATGATATAATACTAGAGCTCTACAAAAACCATAGGTAGGAAAGCCATTGAAATTACATGGACAACCATAATCACAATTACAAGTTTCGACATAATCAGCTTTCAAATACCACTTGGGAATCTGTGTGGTAGATGACGATTCCATTACCAGTAAATAATAATTGTCTTTGTATAAAAGAATATCTTTGACAAATAATTTATTAAATTATCATAATCAAAGAGGATCCTATTAAGAGAGAATAGTTTCTAAATTTTGTACTAATAAAACTCATGAATAAGCACATTTTTCTTCATTATATCTTTGGTATAATTTAAGATAGTCTTTAAATCCATGAATACATTGACCATGAATAGAATAATTCCTATATGGAGATTAAAGGACAAGTCTACCAAGTCTTTATGACAGGTTCCTTCTGTAAAAATTCAAGGCGCTTTAAAAATGCGATCATGGTTCTCATTTAATAATAAAAATTTTTAGAAATAATCTGAAATTGCAAATAAAAGAGGATTTGGGAGAAATATACTTAAGATCACATGATATTTCTAAATTTTAGATTAAACGATGCATTACTGGATAGGAGCATTTTGTAGAAATCTTAAAAACGATATGAGAGGCATTTATTTCCCAAGCAATGTAGTCGCAATATCAGATACAATAACACTAGTAGAAGATATCGGGAATAACATACCTGATAGATCTTGGATGTTATATCTATTAGAATTTTTTAATTCGCAAAAAATTCCTGTAGAATTAAATCTTATTTGTCAATTTGACTATAAAAATTATTTTGAGGCAATTTTTAACGGTATTAATAAATATAAATTTAAAAATATAATGCCAATTGTAGGGAAATCTTATTCAAGGGTTATCATCAACGATAAAGAAAATCTATCTATACGATATTTATTAATTGATAGGTTATCTAGTCAAAGTGAGGAATTTAATCTTAAATTAAATGGATCAAATAATTATAATTATGATATACAAGAACAATTTACAGGAATAGAATGGTGGAATAAAACAGGTTATTACCCTTATAAAATACGATATAAAGTTCAATTTTCAGAAATTATGTTCGGGATTTTTGATACGAATAACAAAGGAATAACATTTAACCCTTATACCTCACTAATACCTGATAAGGATAAATTATGCAATTGCTATCCGATATCATTTAAAGATATCATGATTAAAAGTAACAATGGAATTTACTACAATGTAGTACCAGGAATTTGTAATAATGGAATTAGATTTAACTCTTGAATATTATTCATACAAAATAATAGGCTTATTAAGCTATGATGGATCTAATACCTCTACTATTAAATCTACATTCAAAAAAATAATGTTCCAATAGTTTTACTCAATTTTTTTATTTATTTACTAATGGTTACAATAAAATGGATATAAATACCTACCTTGTATTACAAGAAACAACTACTTATTTTCTATACTATTGTTTCTTTGAATGAAATCAAAATATAATGTACTAGTTTAAAGATTATACGATTTTTTTGTACCTAACCTTATTTTTCACTACCCCTTATCATATTACAAAATTTTAATTATATATTTGAAAGAAATAATTGAGTTATTCCCTAAATAATGATTTATATTTTTTTGAATTGATATCTGCAATCCTTAAAGGTTCAGGAACAAACTCAGATTTTTTGATTAGATTTTTAATAATATCAATTGCTGTCTCTAAACTAATTCTATGTCCTACACTAACATAGATGTCTTTATAGTTATTCTTTTTAATTCTATATCCAAGAATGGTTTTGTTATATTCTATGTAATTATCTTCTAATACTGTGCCACATAATAAGTTTTTCGCTACTCCTATTGTTGGTTTGTCAATCATTATACCTATAAAGGAAGCCAGTCCACATTTTCTTGGATGTAATATTCCATGACCATCAACTAGCACTATATCAAAAGGACTTTTCAATAATTTTAAAATTTTTAGTATGGGTTTACCTTCTCTCAACATAAAAATACTTGGTATATATGGATCTTTTACCTTGGTTTTTTCATTCACAATTTCAATTATTTCTAGAGTTTTTTTATCAATTATTACTGCTGCACTAAAAGCTTTTAAATCATCATAGGAAACATCTATACCACAAATTCGGTGGATATTATTTTTATTCAAGCAATCATGAGTTATGATCTTATTAGATAATTTTCTCTGTAATTCAATAATTTTTATATAATTCTCTCCCAATTTTAATTTGTATTATATAATATTAACTAATTATTTATGGATATTTCAAATAGAGAAAACTGAGAGCAAAAGTGAGCCTATTACAAATCACAATTCAACCAATTCCAATTTACCAGAAAAGGATTCTAATTACGTCTCACAATCTATAAAAAAAATTTTGATATCGTCAGATAAAAAAATAGACCAATATCAAAGTGGCTGTATTCTATTAATGCAATTAAATTAGCAACTATAAAATAATCTTTAGATCTATTTTTTGTTTAATTTATTGAACTTAAACTCAAATATAAAAATTAGTTCTTTAATTATGACCTGGATCCTATTATCTATACTTATTAGTGAACAAATATATGCTCAACAAGGATCGGAAAAAAAGGAATATCAGAAGGAACCTAAAGATCATATCGATTGGAATATAAATAATGAACTCTCATCTAGGATAAATCCGGATCTAAAATCTTTAGGTAAAAAAGGATATAATTTCTTGTATTCATATTCTAATCATTATCACTTATTGTATGAAACTACAAATCTTGAGAAATATAAATATGATTCAATGCCTCATACTGATAAGATTATTTCTATAACACTCTATTATAACATGTCAGATATTGGAAATACTAGAGTATATCAAAACATGTCAGATATTGGAAATACTAGAGTATATCAAAACATGTCAGATATTGGAAATACTAGAGTATATCAAAACATGTCAGATATTGGAA
>JBHIVA010000116.1:0-5258 GCA_042138015.1 Nitrososphaeraceae archaeon
AATTTGTGGATGTAACTCTATTTATATTCTTTATTCTATTTCTTCGCATAGTATTCTTAGTTCTCAAAATCTTTCGTCAATGTAGTACTTCTAGGATTTTTTAATAAATATTTTACTAATATATGGTAATTATAATATAGTACTTAGTTTATCGATTATAGCAATGCAAAAAATTTCAAAAGTATTTTTGATTGTATTGCTCCCATTATTATTAGTGAGCATTGCGAGCAATTTTAGCAATACAATACAATATGTTTTAGCACAGAATACGGTAGAAAATACAGATAAAAAAGTTTATGTTTTATTATTTGAACAGAACAAGTTAGGTAATATCGATAATTCAACCAAGATAGTATCTGCTATAGTCGGTGATAATTTAATAAAAATAGAAGAAGAACTTTTAGAGGAATTAAGTCTGGCACCATCTCAACAATTAGTACAAGATGTAAGTGATTTAATCAATAATGCAACCAGTGGATTAAAGTGTAATAAATCTATAATAACACAAGAAGGCGAGAATGTCAGAATAGAATGTGTTTCTATAGGTAAATACATTATTTGGGATATCTATCCAAATTAATTTACCATATTTTTATCACATTTTTATATATATAATATCCATGTAAGGAGTATATAGTATACTGATATCTTGTCCAAAGAATTAAGAATAATGATACAAGACAAATTCTAAATGGTAAAATCAATCTTTAATATGATTTGCAACAAGATAATGAACAGAATTATTTAAGAAATTTTGAATTCATCAATCGTAATTATATATATAACATTTACATTGAAATTCTATTTCTTACACAAACATCTCATAATAAATTGATATTAAAACTTGGATAATTCATTGTGTATTAAGCTATTCTAATGATTATGATAAGGTCTTACATTCATTCAATCAATCAAATAAAATACTTAATTACATTTCAGAATTTATTTACTTCTATTCTCATTCTATTCATAATTGACAAATAGATATTATTATGAAATAAAATCTAGAATAATAAAATACAATTGAAAGAAACAAATTCAATAAATATAACCAAATAAACAAATAATGAAAATATATATTTAAATAGTAATTCAAACTATTAATTTCAATGAAAGGGCATTTATCAAGTCTATTCATAACCCTGATGGGATTAAGTTTACTTTCGATAACATACGTTTCCATTGTAGGAGTAACACAATCCTATTCTCAAGTAGATGCCATAGACTCTAATCTTGGCTCAACTATACATATAACAAAACATAGTTCAAATTCATATGCATTATCTAAAGGTTCATCTCAAATTGGAACTTTTGATACCACTTATAGTATACTCGGAAGTATTTCATCTCTCAAAGCATCAAAGGATTTAATAACTTCTACGATAATTAGTGACTATGAAAAGTCTCCATTCATAGGATATGTTATCGCTCCTTCTAGCAAATCTAGTTCGGATATGCCTGCATTAGCAAACCCTTTTACAGATAAAGCCACTATTAATAAGAAAATTACAGGTGAACTTAAAAGTGCAATAGATTCAACTAGTAAACTTAAAACTCAGGAAGCTGTAATTAAATGCAATTTGGGGATGGAAATATCCAAATGGAATTGCATTACACATGGACTACTTGCATAAATATTAAATAAATATACTAATTTTTTTTTAAAATAATTGGAAAAAGAAATATTATTTATACAAGCCCGTGATAATTTTATAGTGTTTTGGAATGTATAGAAAATCAAAAAATATGAAAATATTTTCACCTACAATAGGAATTACACTGGTTATTATATTGTTGTCAGTTACGTTGACTATTTTTTTACCCGTTTCATCAGAACAACAACAACAGCCACAGCAGAAACCAAATGAACCCACTTCTATGCTCAAATTAGCAGATGCAAACGTTCCTATTGATATCCCATTATCGAAAGGCTACATAGATGGCAACATAGCATATTTTATTGCTACTGATGCTTCCGACAAACATGCTGTATCTTCTATATCAAATAATACGGGATTCCCTGTAAATTATTCTCCAATTTTAAACCAGACTTCTGAATCTATTCGTGGACAGGGGTATGTATTTTTAAATGGAGTTCAAGGGGAATCTCCTAATGGCTTTCAACTGCCAGTCGCGAATGCAGTACCTGGAGATGAAGATTATAGTCCACTATGGCAAACAAATTTTGTTACATGGAATGAGAATACAACAGCACGAGAACTAAAGTCCGTAGAAGAAATTATGGATGCAAATAATAATGGAGAATTAAATATTGAAGAGACGAACATAGTAGTTAATAGTCCAGCTATAAAATGGCAGGATGGTTCATTACAAATAAAGGAGAACAAGACGATAACAGATGATACACCATATGGAGGAGGACAAGTTATTAACATAGATACTGAAAAAATGATTGTAACAATGATAGCGCATAGAGGATATGGACCTGATGGTAAGACTATATATTATATTGTTACGGACGCAACACCAAAAATGCCAGCAGATATGATGGGCATACCATTTGTTGAATCTGATGAAAAATTAATATCAACAGGAGTTGCAGTTGATTTATTCCAATTTTCAAATGGAATAAATGGTACAGGACCTTTGGGATTCCAACCTGGGATAGGTACTTCAAACCCAACAGATTTGAATTATAGTCCAATGTGGAAAATTTCCTTCATTGAGTGGAAGGATCCGGCAAGTACTAAGCTATTGCAAACTGTGAATGATATTAATGAAATGTCAAAAAATGAAATGATTAGTATTACACCAGCTATTGATGGAACGCATGTAGTAAACTGTCCTTTCTTTGATCAATCCACAGTCATTAAATTTCAAAGCAAGCTGTAAATATAGTTAAATTTCATTAACTATAACATATACAAATTTTTTTTATTGAGAGAGTTACATTATTGACTATCTACTTGCATAGGAAATTTCTATCTGAAATGAAGACATCGCTTAAGTGATTAAGTGCAAATATTAGAGCTGAGGAAAGTAAATTATAGATTATACTTACGACCTAGTTATAAACTCAATTTTCGGATTTATGAGGTAGATAACAGACAAGTATGTCTGAACTATAAAGCAGAGTTTCTAATATATTATTAACAGAAGTACATTATGGTTAGAGAGTATGTGAGAATAAAGATAATAGAATATAAACTCAACAAGATTTGTTATGAACAAATGTATATTATAATAATAATGGTATAAATTGATCCACTATTTATAAGAGAAAAACATGAAAAGTCTAATCAGTGGTATCTTACTAGCTGTAACTTCGCTGCACTTTATAAATAGACTTTCATTTATAGAATCGCAAGAAAACATAGAGACTGATAAATTTGCAACAGCGTCTGTATCAGAATTAACTAAATTTTTTGGTGAACCTATTTACAAGGAAATAACACGCCAGTCAAGTAATTCTATAGTCCTCAATGTGGAAGGCGATAAAATACAAACCTTAGATTCTTATAAAACGATTGGAATTTTGAAGGATGTCGGGAATGTTACGGATATTTCGACTTTTACAACTACATATGGACCTGAGGGTAATTCATCCACTAGTATAGGTAAGGGTATTATAATGACCTCCGATGGTGAAATTGCTACATATACTGGACATGATTTAGGAATAACTTATGAAAATAGAACCCAGACGTATCATGGTATTCAGATCTTTAGTACTGATTCTAAAGGAGAACTTTCCTTCCTTGATAATCTAGTAGGCCTATATGAATACAAATATCCACTTTATGGAGAAAATTCTGGTATGATCTGGAAATGGAAATAACCATCAAACATTCAAGAGTATTTATTTTTTTAAATTAAAATTATTGAATACATCTAACTTGAGATGATAAAATTTTATTACATTAAACCTAAACTTTTCTTCTTTAAGACGATTCTATTCTTCAAAAGTTTATCGATGATTTAAACAGAATAATTGGTTTAAATGTTGGATGTTTATTATTGTTAATTTTGTTATTATTGTTATTATTATTTAGTTTCTATATATGTTGTCTATTTTAAACTAAATATCTCATTTACAGCACTAACACTCAATCCAGGTTTTGGACCTCCACCGATTACATAAATATTATCATCATAGTAAGCTGATCCAAGACCATGACGAGAGGTTGGTAATGATTCTTCTATCTCCCATGTATCTGTTTTTGTATTATATTTTTCATTATTTCCAAAAGTTCTCGTAATGTCTTCTCCTCCAAATACAAATATTTCATCGTTGAAGGATGAAGCTGTAATTCCACTACGCTTTGAAGGCATAGATTCCAGCACAATCCATTTATCTGTTTTTGGGTCATACATTTCTGTAGCATTATTATTTGTAATTGGTAAATTACCTTCTATTCGTCCCCCAATTACGTACACTTTTCCATCAACTACTTCAGATGCAGCATGATGTCTAGCAGTGGGCATTGGTGATTTTGATAACCAGCTCTTTGTTTTCGGATCATAGATCTCGTTAGCATTCATAATTCCATCTTTCCCTTCACCACCAACAGCGTAAAGTATTTCATCAACAAAGACGGCTGTTAGAGCTCCTCTAGCAGTTGGCATTGGAGGTCCTTCTTTCCAAATATCATTATTAGGATCGTAGATATATAATTTATCTGATGGTTTCCAGTTATTATTTGTGTATCCACCTAGAACATATATACTGCCATTGAATGCTGTTGCAGCCGCATGATGAAGTGGTTGTGGCAAAGATTCTATATTTTTCCATGTACCAGTAGCTATATTGTATACCTCTACAGTATCTAATACATTACCGAACTTATCAAATCCGCCTATTACATAGATATCATCTTCAAGAATGGTGACGCCTATTTCTGTTCTTGGGATAGACATAGATTTTCCTATATTCCAAGATGAGTCTCCTTCTAAAGCTTGAGGCTGGGAATAAATAGGTTGAAAATAAAATGATTTATCAAAATCAAACTGTACTATAACCATCATTAGTATGAAAATTGCATATATAAAAGACAGTGGAAAGGACAGATAGGCAGAAGGATAGATCATATATTTTCTATGAATTTAATAGCTTATATCTTTAAAGGAATTTAAAATAGAATCAACATTTATGATATCGGCGGTGTTAACTTAACAAAAGAGCTTTAGCTGTGAATGTTCTATTCTAACAATATATGTTGTTGAAATTTGAAAGAAATAGAACATCCACTATTGTAGTAATGTATTCACTGTATTTGTATTTTCTTGGTTTGAGTTTA
>JBHIVA010000117.1:0-5244 GCA_042138015.1 Nitrososphaeraceae archaeon
AAGAAATACCTGGAAGGGATTAACCTTTTCTTTTCATCGCTAATTTTTTTTCCAATAACTAAAATTACTAAAAAAAATTATTTTTTTATATTAAAAATTAATCATTATATTCAAAGATATTATTTGAGCATTCAAAAGGTAATCATATCTAAATAGATTATAAAATTGTCCAATATTCTTAAATAAAAGAGTTATAAAAATAAAAAATGTGAACTTTATAAAAACTATACATTCTCCAAAAATTAGAGAAATAAATTTCATAACTTTGATAACATTGACATTTTTCATGTCAATGACAATAGTAGGACTCCAATCTTCTCAAGCTGAAATGGCTTGTCCAGAGGGGCATGAATGCTTTTGTACCCCACTAACAGGTGTTTGGCATGTTATTCCTAAAGAAGGTGGCGGAGGCATGAGCTTCAATGCTGGATGTACTGAGGAAGACAACAGATAGACAGGTTTTAAAATAGATTTTTCCCATTTTTTTTCAAATTTTATTCTTGCTTTATGTCTAGTTATTGAGTTTTTTGCGAATTCATTATTTTCTTCTCTGGTAAGCAAGAGTGGTAATCCTTCTCTAACTATTCCATTTATGATATTACCATTATGATCAGTTATTCCTATCCATCTAATGGACTTGTCAGAATTCAATACATTTTTGGCAAAAGTGGAAAGGAAATTAATATTCTTATTATCAACTTTATTATCATTTAACGACTCCATATTACTATATGCAAATTTTACTAAATAAATGTCAATAGCATAATGGAGATAATGAAACTTCATGTAGCTAATATGATTCCTGATCAAAAATGATTTTATTTGTATCTTCTATTATTTTTTGTTTCATATCAATTTATATTTGAACTTACTTTATGCATAATTTAGCGATCAATATCGTCTTAAATTACTTTTATACTTGATGAATCTTTGCGATACTTCTTTCATATATTCGTAAGAATTCGTCAAAAAGATCTAGTATTGATATAATCCCAGAATCAACATCTTTTTAAGATGAATAAATGTTTTTATATTTCACGTAAATTCCTAATTTAATGTTAAGTAAAACAACTATAATGACATCATTAGTAATAAGTGCGACCATGGTCTTAACTTTTTCAGTTGTTCCTATCTATGCACAGACAGAGGAAGGACTAAATTTAGAAAATATTCAATCATATATTAGTCAAGCACAAAATGATCTGGTAGCAGGAAATCAAACAGCAGCATCATATCAACTTTCCTTAGCAATATCAGAAATATCAAATATTCTTGAAAATTTACCACATACACATACACATACACACCATATAACACATTCCCATTCTCATAATTCAGGACATCATCATGAAGACTTTTTCCATAAACATCATATCTATGATCCTTCAGATTGTCCTCCGGGACTCATGTGTTAACTAATAACATCTAAAGCCCAATTATTTTTTTATTTTTTGTCTATCTTTAGATTTATTTAATTATTCTGCTAGCTTAACTAGTTATACCCAGTTTAGAATAGTTGTAAATAAAAGTTAATTCATTTTATTTATCTAAAATATTTACTCTAATTCAGATTTTGTTTTTCAGTAGTAACATATTTTTCCATCATATCTCAATCATTTTTCAAAAAATCTCTGTAAACTTTTTTTATATCCTCATTAGTGTTTTAGGAGATCATACATCGATTAGTAAATTTATGAAGTTATTATGATTGTTATTTTTAATGAATTTTGTTGTGATTAGGAACTTCTTTATGTCAATCTTCTATTAATAATATATTTTTTGTTTCCTGTTATAAAACAATTTTTGACAAAGTTAAATTTTTATTTATTTTTGTTGTAAAATAATCTTTTTAAATCTAATCATACTTATTTTTATAACATCATTCTAATTTCTTCTATGGAACAATATCTAATGTATATTCGTATATTGGATATATTATACTCCATTTAGTAGAACAATTAATACAACTATGTATCGTAAAGGTTATTGTTAGTATAATTATTAGTTGAAGGCAATCATTTCCCTTACTATTCCCTCCAAATTCGTTAGACCTTTCTTTCAAAACTTTCAAGACCCACAATGCAATTGAATGAAAGAAGAATTTTTCTATGTACGATTCAGAAAATCAAGTGCTTGAATAGTATTGTAAATATTACTCATATAGATGTTAACAAATCTCGGAAAATACTGATAATACAGAAAACAAAAACTCGAATAATCTCCTGACAAATGGTAAATCATACGGAAATGATTGTTTCATTGTCGTTTTTAATGTTATTTAGGACTACTATAAGAAAAATTTTTTCAATTTTTTTTAAAGAAGAACGTTAAATTCCAAAAATTTAATATCATTAGTATTATACCTTAATAATGATTACAGATCAAATTTCCATTAAATAGATTTTTTTCATTTCTTATTCGCCGAATTCGATAACCTTAAAAGTAATTATTACGATATTAATACTTGAGATGGCTCTATTTCACAAAAATAAGAGTAGTATGGGAAGTAGGAAAAAATTGGGATCTCTTGCGGAATGTTGGGCTGGAATTGGAATATGGATCGGAATTTGGGCGGTTACTTTTGGAATCATAGCAAGTGGGATACTGATACGTTAAAAAACCATTAAAAATTTACCCCTATTTTTTTGTAAGCGAGATCTGTGGAATTTGTATAGGATTATTATATTTCTTAAGTGAAATCAAATAAATAATAAAATTATGAATATCAAATTACTGATTGTATTACATATTAGATTTTTATTAAATTCATGTTAGTTAATGCTTTCGATGTACACTTATTTAGCTTGGTTCGATTAGATTTAGTATATGAACAACAAGTATAAAATTAGATTTTTCATCTTGACGTGCTGGAAATGGAACATTCAAATTTACGAAGATATCTGCTACAGGAAAAAACATCGTAGATTCAATAGACAATAGTGCTAGGTGAATTAGTGAAAGCTATTTTTATTTCAATTGATATTGATTTGCTAGTTTTTATTCAAAGCTAGAACAAGGTTTCAAGTTAATATCACGGTCTACTCGGGTGCCGCATTTTTCGATATTAATACTGCAAAAAATGTAGAATTTCTAAAAATATGGTAGGATGTGCATATCCTCATCAGATGAAAATGGTATATTAGCTTTGAGCAAATTTAAATAAGTATTTATGAAGTTTATTGACCCCTTTTTTAGACATTTTTAAAATGTTTAATCAGTCCGATCGGTCTAGTCGAAAAATGGGCTTTGGATTTTAGAAGAATAGTAACTATACAAAAGCAAAGTTAGACTTGATTAATCAAAAATAATGAAATAATTTTTTATTTAGATATCTTTAGTATATCTAAATAAGATAATTTTTTAGGATCTGCCTTTTTGTTTACTTGGATCATAGAGAATTTTATTCTTATTTGCGGCAACCTTATCTATTACTGGTTCTTTATCATTAAGTGATTTCTCTTCTATTAAATTTGTATTCATTTCAGAAAATGATTGATTAGGTGCTTGTTGATTTCTTTCTATTAATTCATCCATTACCAAATTTTTTACCTGATCTGCAGTAATAATTATCCTCTCTCTGTCTTTTTTTGTTTTAAATTTTAATTTTTGTGTATTTTTTGAGCTAGGTTGTATTTTTTTCTTTGTTTGAGTAGACGTATTTTTAATTGATTTTTTTATTTTTCTTGTTGTTGATTTCGCTATATTTCTTGCAACAGGATAGGAAACACCTCCCCTACTTACGGTTTGGGCTAACCTATCTGTATCAAATTTTTCAATCTTTCCACTTGACCTTTTTAGGACGATTTCTTTTTTATTTTTTCTAGGTAATTCCCTAGTTTTTTTTTCCTTTGATTTACTAGAGATATTTTTAGAAGTTAATTTAGGTTTTCGTTTCTTTAATACTTTTTTCTGTTCTTGTTTTATGTCATTTTTTGAACTTCTTTCTTTAGTATTTTGCTTAGCTATTTTTTTTATCATTTTTATTTTTAATTTATTGATATTTCTTACAAATTTAAGTATTTTCAAATTGGTAATTAAATACTACGTAATATAGGATATTTATTTTAGATTCCTATGGTATATGCTTACGGTTGATTTTTCCAATTCTGGAAAAGGTGAGAATAATGGATATTACGTCATACTATAGATAGGACTGATATATTTAGCATTATAGCATAAGAACCTATAATATCAATTTTTGATTCCGAAATTTCAAACAAGATGATTTTATGTTTAATTAAACTATTAATTATAATGTTAACAGAAAAATAGTATGGTTGAAAAATCAAAAAAATATAATGGAAAAGAAAAAGAAAATTTAATTCAAAACTCAAATGATAACACAGAAATAGATGAAATTTCCGATGATGACATTTGTTCTCAAATAGATGATATGCCAAATAAATTGAAAAGAAAATCATTGAATCATGAATATGATTTGTATAAGGTATATGATTAATCTAAAAAATCATTTTAATAGTATTAATTTCTGATAATATTCAATAGTTTTCATGAAACAAAATATCGCAATAGAATGTTTTTAATGTTTTCTAATATAAGTTTCCTTTTAATTGTTTTATATCAATTCAATTATACTCTTTTAAAGTTTGTAGCTTATATTATATTATAATGGCTGCTAAAACGCTATGGAGAGGAAATATATCATTTGGTTTAGTGAATATACCTATACAGGTTTTTGTAGCTACACAAAAAGAAGAGTTTACCTCTTTTAATCAACTAGATGGAAAAGGGCACAAAATTCGATATAAGAAGTGGTGCCCTGTAGAGGACCGCGAGGTACATTGGAGTGAGATTAAAAAAGGATATGAAATCTCGAAAAATAGTTACATAGTTTTAGAAAAGGAGGATATTGAGAATATTAAATTAAAAACAACCCATTCTATTGAAATCAATGAATTCATACATGCCGATGAATTAGATCCACTTTATATAGAAAAGAACTATTATATTGGTCCTGATTCAAGATCGAATACAAAGAAGAATAAAAACTCTTCAGCAATAGTGAATAAAGCTTATTCTTTATTTATCAGAATTTTAAATGAAACTAATAAAATAGCTATAGGAAAGGTGGTATTAAAAGAAAAGGAACACCTAGTTGCTCTTAGGCCCTATCAGAGAGGAATTGTAATGCATCAACTAAAATACTTAGATGAAATAAAACCTATGGATGAAGTAGAAAATATTTCTAATAGTCAACATCCTAAGGTTGATCAAAAGGAGATA
>JBHIVA010000118.1:0-5202 GCA_042138015.1 Nitrososphaeraceae archaeon
ATAAAGAGAATACAGTACAATAAAAGAAGAGGTTTTATTTCTTTCAAATTTAATTTTATTCATATTATGAATTGAAGTTGAATAGCTATATCTTTTGCTGCTTAACTTAACAGAGCTAAAATTTACTATAGATAATAATACATACTTTTTTTTATAGGTTATTATCTTGATATTTTGTTACCAAATAATAATATAATTAAATATCCTAATGTCTACAGATCTAATCTTTTTCACTCTTTGCAGTAATTTAGAAATTTAAGATTTAATAAAAATTAATAAAAAAAGGATTATCTTTAGCCTAAGTGTCTCTCCAGAAACGATACAGTCTTTTCCCATGCATCCTGAGTTTCCTGTGGTGCATAATTATCTCCAGATGGGTTAGCAAATGCATGTCCAACTCCTTCATAAATATAAATTTCATTGGTTATCTCATTTTTATTTAACGAATCCTCAAATTGTTTGACAGAATCTACAGAAATTGATTCATCTTTATCTCCAAATATTCCGAGTACTGGCCAATCTATTTTCGATAGTGTTTCTGGATCTGTTACTAATCTTCCATAGTATATTATGGTGGCAGATAGTGGATTTTCGTCACTATTCAATGCTAATTGTAAAGATTGTTGTCCTCCAAAACACCAACCCAATGAAGCAATTTTATCTGGATTAACGTTTGGTAGTGATTTAAGATATTGTACAGCTGACTTTAGATTTGCTATTGCAGTGTCTGGATTATCTCTTATAGCTTGGGTAAGTTCTGAGGCCCGGTCTGGACTTACAGCAACTTCGTTAAACAAATCTACTGCCAATACAACATATCCTTCCTTAGCAAGTAGATTTGCCATATTTTTTATGTTATCATTAAGTCCCCACCATTCATGAATCATGATTACTGCCGGAAATGTTTTATTGTTTGAGGTATTCTTATTTTCACTTAAAATGGGTAATTCTGATGTAGGATACACAAGATATCCCGTTGAATTCTCAAAATAGTTAATGGTTTCATTTTCTAACTGGACTGCAGAATTCGTATTATTTAAATTCATAAGATCGGTAACATTTTTTGAATTGCCAGTTCCAGGAGATTGTTGTTGACCTTCTGCAAAAGAAATGGAATTAAAAGATGGACCAGTCAATGAACCTGTAAGGATAATTAATATAACAAAAACTAATGTTGTACATGATTTATACATTAATATATTAAATAAATTATAATATATAATTCTTTAAAAAAAGAGATGATTATAAACAGCTAAAAAAGCAATACTAAGTTGTTTATATTAAATTAATTTAAAATATTATAATATTTTTTTATTTAAGTAAAATTTAAACTCATAATAGAAAATAGTCAATAAAGTATAAGCGCCTATACTATCACATTATATCCTATAAACGAAACCCTCATATTAATTTAAGTTATATTCCTTCTAAGAAGATGAGTTTATTTGAAATTGAGAATAATTATTCAATATATCTTACAAGTTAAGGTACAAAAAAAGTGTTAGTTTTAAGAATACTTAAATTTGTAATGAATAATATTTGTAGTAATAATAAAAATTGGTTAAACAAATCTCAAAACCAAATAGTAAAAAAGGAAAAAATTTAAAAAATATTGCCAAGAATATAAAAAAGAAACAAGTAGTAAAATCAAATTTCAAGTCTAAAAATATTGCAAATAAATCTAAAGCCAAAAAACCTACTAAAGCAAAAGTAACTTCAAAAAGTAAAAAGACTATAGTTGTAAGAAGATCAAGTGGAAGAGAGGAAAAATTTGATACAGATAAGCTAACTCAGACAGTAAGTAGGTCAGGTGTTTCATTTCCAGTAGCAAAAGATTTATCAAAATCAATTACAAAGAAGATAAAAAAATCAGCTCAAGCCAAATCAACTGGAAAATCAACAACAAAGAAAAAAAAATTGTTCAACAACAAACAGAAAAACAAAAAGTGATTGTTACTGCAAGTCAAGTAAAAAACTTAGTGCAGGATGAAATAAAAGATAGAAATCAACAAGATCACAGTCCATCATTTTCTGAGAATGCTAAAGTAAGTGAAGAATCCTCCACAAAAATAACACTTGATGAGAAAGAACCAGTAATTGATATAGTTGCAGCAAACAAGAATAAAATTCTGTTTGATCCCAAGTAGAGGTAAAGGAAGTTCATAAAATTTTTTTCTCTAACTTGATTAATTTTTAAATCTCAGAATTGCCTATATTAGTAAGCTTAGTATCATCCAGTATTATTTCATCTTATGATAGTTCATAAATAATCTTAATAAGTTTCTAACATAAAAGCCATATATAATGTAATAGAACCCCTTACATAGAAGATTCATCTCTCAACGGACACGAAGCTTTAATATTTAATCTACAGTATTTCTAAGAAGCTATAATAAAAAAATAGTGAATAAAGTAGCTTTAGCAAATAACACAATAAATAATTTTATTATTATCCTATGAATTGCTCCTTTCCATAAGATACTTAAACTATTATTTTTATAAGATGCAATACTCATTATTTAAATAAAACAACATTTTTTAAACTGTTAAATAATAATTTCCTTTTAAAAAAGATGAAAGACAAATTAAATATTTTAGCAACTATAGTAGTAACCACTACTCTACTAACAGGACTAACTATACTGAATAACATTAATCCGTAGACCTTGTGAGATACTTTATAGCATCTAGATTAAATCTTCTTGTTCTATAGTAACTAGAAATTGCAACTTTTAAAGAATCAAATGTAGGATAATAACAAGAAAGTATGTTGTACTTTCCCTGTTTCCAACATTCTTCAACTGCATTAAACTCGGGACAACCAACGGGAAGATATTACAATCTGATAGAATCCTTGTGTTGTGCAAGATATTGTTTTGTTATCTTATAACAATGAGGTGTTGCTCTATCAACAAACACAATGGATTTACCATATTGTTTTTGTATTTGTTTCAGATAATCAACAAATGTAATACTGTTAAAATTATCATATTGTAAAAATAATTGCTTACCTTCTATAGATAAACAACCAAAGGCAATAGTCTTTTTACGACAACCAGTATTGATTGTAACTATTGGTTTTTTATCTGCAAAAATCCATTTCCTTCTTTCGCTTGAAGATATAATCATAAACAAATATTGATTCATCTTGTACTATTAGGTTCCAATCATCGTTTTTATTTTTCAGAATATGGTTTACTCTTTTTTGAAGCTCTTCTTTTCCTTAACTGATGCAGTATTAACAAATCTTTTCTTTGGTACCTTGGATTTGAATCCCCACTTGTGTAACAAACGATAGATATGTACTTCATGATATCTTACTCCTGTCTTTTTGTAGATAAGATCCATCACTTGTCTGAAATCCCATCCTGCATTGCTTTCTGCTAGTTCATTTTTTATTTTTAGCATTGTTTCTTTTGGTACATCTGGAGGCCTACCTGTTCTTGGTTGGTCTTTCAATCCTTCTAATCCATTTTCGTTATATCGTTTGTACCATTTGTAAGCCCATGCCCTACATCTGTGTAATTCTTTTGCTACATCTTCTATGTGTTGTTTATCTTGTGTTATATGTCTTACTAGTTGTATTCTTTCTTTAATGTCTGCCTTAGATTCATGGTTGTAAATCTTATCTATTTTAGTATAATGACGCAATTATGATATGTATACAATGCCGGTTAGCTAAAAATGTATCTACGAAGTTTAGTTAGTCAGTATATATCATCTACATCTAATTTATCTATCTCTTCAGCCTTTGCTGAACCAAAAAAAACCAAAAAAATGTTTGCTATTCAAAAAACAGAAAAATCTATGCAAGATCCACTTCCAGGACATGAAGCACACCAAGTAGTTATAGCTTTACCGCAAGAGATGATGGAAAAATGCATGTAGGACAAGTAACATATCCTGCAAGTAAACCTGTAGAAGTAGTTGTACTAAATATATTTAATGCAACTTCAACAGATGAAACAACCGGACAACCATTAAATGCTCCATTTGGAAAAGGGTCTGTATCAATATCTCTCATGAATCAATTCAATGGAGAATTTAATTCAGATTCAATCACTTTTGAAGGTTCTGCATTGGCATTAAACAATATTACCGGAGATCCATTTAGTGTAACATATGCTACGGCAGGAAAAATATTGAATCAGACAGGATTACTACCAAAATTTTCTTTTTTAAAAATTTAGTTATTTATTTGGAATGTATAATTATATTAATGAAATGATATATAATATATAATATATTGACAAACTTTAAAGTAATTTTATTTATCACCGTATTTCTAACCATCATAATATCGGTTTACTATTTTTCTAATAATATTACTACTTATTATGTTGTTGCGCAGGAACCGATTCTCAATGATCCAACTTTACAAGTAGAAACAATTACTGAAGGATTATCTTGGCCTACCAGCATGGCATTTATAGATAATAACAATATTCTGGTTTTAGAAAAGGAAGAAGGGACGGTAAGACTAATTTCACATGGTATATTGCAAGAAGATCCAGTATTGGAAGTAGATGTAAATAGTAAGAGCGAACGTGGACTTTTGGGAATTGCTATAATGAATAAGGGTGCTGCTGTATTTCTATATTATACAGAATCATCCCAGGAAGACCAATTAAAGAATAGAGTTTACAAATACCAATGGAATGATGAAGAAAACCTTCTTGTTAATCCTACTTTGATTTTAGACCTACCTGCCATTCCTGGTCCAAATCATGATGGTGGCAAATTGATTATCGGACCTGATAATTATCTTTATGCTGTAATAGGGGATCTTAATCGTGAAGGGAAACTTCAGAATTTTGTAGATGGAGCAGAACCTGATGATACTGGTGTCATATTCAGAGTCAATTCAGTAGATGGCTCTCCAGCTCCAGACAATCCATTCGTAACTAATGAGATCATGGATAGCAATCAATTATTGTTAGACAAATACTATGCCTATGGGATACGGAATAGTTTTGGGATAACATTTGATCCAGTATCTGGTATTTTATGGGATACCGAAAATGGACCAAGCGAATACGATGAGCTCAATCTTGTAAACCCCGGTTTTAATAGTGGATGGAGGCAGGTTATGGGTCCTATATCTGAAAGCGATATTAGTGAAAATGAATTAGTCAATTTTCCAAATTCTAAATATGCTGATCCTGTATTCAGCTGGCTCCCCTCAATTGGAATTACTGATAT
>JBHIVA010000119.1:0-5057 GCA_042138015.1 Nitrososphaeraceae archaeon
TGAAAATGATATTACTCTTAAATCAGGAGAATCTAAGGAAATATCTTTTGTATTAACAGTATCAAATGATGTTGCTCTTGGAGATTATATACTTATGGTCGGAGCTGAAGAGGATTCTCTTTCGATTTCAAAAGCAATCACGATTAAAGTAATTTAGATAGATAGATAAAATTTAATCAATCAATTAAATTAGATTTTTCTCTACTCCAATTATTTTTTACTCAATAGAACATAAAATTTTCTGAAAAAATATAATTGTAAACTAATATTAAATAATACATGTGAGAATGAAGTCTAATATATCTCTCTAAATAAATTTGATTCCTGTTATTATAAAATAAGTAAATGAATACTTGCCACTAATAAATCTCCAATATTCTTATTACGAATATTATTTTGTTGATCTAGAAAAGATAATTTGATATAACCAATACGTGTATACATAATAATAATATATAAAATGATTTTCTATACTAAATAAGGGAAGCTTGGAACTCTATGTATTTAGAAACTAAATAGGAGATAGAATTTGGATATTAAATAAATTTATATGTTATTATGAACTTTTAATTCATATATTTATTTAATTTATCTAGTTTCAAAATTGTAGCTAATGTCATCCTTGTAATTGATGTAAAATATTCAGTATCCAAAGTGTTAGCTGTATCTGAGCTTTTATGGTAATTTGGATTATAGTTTTCTCCTCCGTCATGCATTCCTATCACGGTGTAACCAAGTGCTTCGAATGGATTAAAATCACTATTTCCCAGTTTACCTAAAACTGCTCTTAAATTAGTATAGTCAGAGGCTATTTGTTGAATAAATAATGCTACTTCTTTTGAAATTTTATCATTTTTAACATGTTTATTTCCAACATCGTACTCTACTATGACTTTGTTAGTTTGGTCAGAAGATGGTGGATATCCAATCATATCTAAATTAAGATAAAGCTCTATAACTCTACCATCAGTTTTATTATCGTCTAAATTTTTTACAAAATTGAAAGATCCCCACTGACCTTGTTCCTCTCCTGAAAATAGTACAAATTCAATATTGTTATTTAATCTCATAGGGATTAGAATATGAGCAAGTTCCAATAGTGCTGAAACTCCACTAGCGTTGTCATCTGCTCCAGGTGCTCTAACTTCGGTATCATTTATCTTTTCAGATCTACTATCATAATGTGCACCTATAATTATTGTATTATTATATGGCGATGAGGATACGCCTTGTTTCTTACAAATGATATTATTAAGATGTAAAGTCTTATTTTGATCCATTCTAGTATAATTCTGCAAAAATACTTTATCTGCACAAATATTTTGTAACTCAATTTTTAACCAATCAACAACTTTTTCCAAATTATGTGATTTAGTGTGTCTAGTATGAAAAGAGGATAAGATATCTATTGTACTTTCCATTCTAGTTGAATTAACCAGATCTATTATGGAACTTATATTAATCCTATTTTCACCCCTTTCTTCATCTATATGCAAAAATATGCTTAAACAATTTATTATGGAATGATTGCATAGTTTCTGCAAACTGTTGTGCTCATCATTTTCTGTTAAATCCGAACTTGTAGCACTAACTTGGATATTATTTGATAAATTAATAATTATACCTGTTAAAATTATTATCAAAATATATAATAATAATTTATCAGACCTTGGAGTCACTAGTAAATTATGTGAAATTATACTTTAATATCATTTCCTTTATTTAACATTTAGTTTAAAGTTATTACAAGTATTATTTGAAAAGGCTATCAGAATTTATTTATTATAACCAATGAAGAATTCTCAAAACTCTACTTTTCTTCCATAATTTCCTAAGATAAGAAAAAAATTCAGTATTAAAGGTGTTCGATTTGTTGTAAATATAATAAAAAAGTATTCTGTTGTAAATTTCAAGAATTATTTTTTTTGATATTTAATCAGTAATCATTATTAAATTTGATTTTAAAATTCTAGTTAATTTGACTTAATGATATTATATTGATCAATGACTTTTAGTGGATTTTTGTCTTTGCTTAACTTACATGATGACACATCATAAAAGTCATAATGCCCAAGTTTAAAATCATTCTCTTTCAAATCTTCTTTATCACATTCATATCCTATATCATAATATTTTGCATTCAATTGTTTTCCTAAAATATCGATAGTTAAGAAGCCAAAACCATTGTATTTATTTGCTACATAATCATAATTATTCAAAATTATATGACTGCTGCGACCTCCTGAACCTATTACAGAATATATCGAACCATCTGGATCACTAAAATTGAATTTGTTATTTGCGTTATAATCTATATCTGGGTAAGCTGTATTGTTAGGATTAAATTTTATGGCGAAGGTTCTATCATAAATGTGATTATGAGCTTGTAATACCAAATCAACCCCATATTTATCAAAGATAGGTTGATACTTTTCTCTCATTGTATATTCTTGCATATGTTTAGATAATGAGGAGTAAAATGGTTTGTGAATTATAACAATGATCCAATCAATACCAGAGTTTTCTGATGCCTTCTTCAAATCATTAACTGCGAATTGAAATTGTCTTTCACTTGCTTCTGGAAAATAATTTCCTGATTCTAAATCTAGCACATAATGAGGAGGGATTTCTTTTTTGCTGATATTATATACATCTAGTATCTGTTTCAGCATTTTATTCGAATATTTTTCATCTGGCATTTTACCTTTATCAAATTCCTCTTTTTCGATAGATTTCCATCTTTTTTCTAGTATGTCTTTCTCATCCTCTTCAAGAGGTTTAAAAATACCCATTGAAAATTCTAATTGACTATCTAAAACTAAAAAGTGAACATTTCCGTAATCAAAGGAATAATATGAGTTTGTCTCGTTGTTAAATTTTATTATCTCATTTTTTACCTCTTTAGAACCTTCAACTTCTTCTACATCATCATGATTACCTACTGCTATCTTGGTAATTGATTCAATATCTTTTATCATATCAAACCAACAGTTTAATTTTGGTTCATATGATAAATCTCCAAGAGCTAAAAAAACATTAGGTTCTTGTTTTTTAATTTCTTTAAGATTATTCTCTGCTATCTCCTCACAACCAAAATCTCCCGCTGCTATTATTCGAATTTTTTGAGGATCTAAATTTTGACCTTGAGAAATACCATTATTTGAAGTGGCCATAGCTTCTATTAATAACACCTTCTTATCGACATCAATGATTGATTCTGAAAAAATTAAAGCTTGAAATATACAAAAGGCTACAGAAAAAACAAATAAAAACTTGAATCCAAATTGCAACAATTTAAGGATCGAATAGGATCACCTAATATTAATTTTTGTTATCAGGTTTCAACTAAATTAGGCTTAACTAATTTCGAAGATATTACCATATCAAGATATATCTTTCGATTCGTAACTACAGAATTCTACATTCATAAAATTATAATTATATATCAAATAAATTTAAAGTACAAGTCAATTTTAGAGACTTTTGTGTTATAATAAATATCTTTAACTTTTATGATTATAATCTATCTCTTAAAATTATTACATATTTATTTACTATTTTTATATTAGATTATTGTGTCACAAATAGAAATAGCAAAATCGATATTATCAAATGAGCTATATCAAATAGAAATTGATAGTTCGAAAATAAGAGATAAGGGATGTGTCGCATGTCATATAATATTTACTTTAGCAAAAAAAATGGAGTTGAGTGAACAAGAGGCCTCAGAATTGCTTTCAGAGATTTTAACTTATGAATCAAAACTTGATGAAAAATTTATTGAAATGGTTGAAAATATTCATATGAAACAAAGAATGATTGGTGTCGCTTTTTCTCTAAAAACTAGGCAAGCGAAAGATCGATATATTGATTCAAATTTAAAAAATTTTTTAGAGGAGCTATCTACAGATCTCTTGAATTATGGTAGTGATATAATATTACGTAAGTTGCTATTAACTTCAATTTCATTAGAACTAGCACAAAATATAGGAATAGACCATCATGCAGCGGCTGAAGAACTTAATTATTTTATTCGCAAAAATGAGCCCACTACTAATACCGAAATTGTACAATTTATTGATAAGTTTTATGAAAGAATAATAAAGAAAAATAGATAAAATAATGTTTTATTTCTGGGTTTCTAAGGAAGTATAATCTAAGAGTTTAACCCTGTAAAGATTAAATAATATCAAATACACTTGTACTTAAGTCATAGACAATAAATACGGAAATAGTGAAATTAAATAATGTAAATTGAGAATATAACCTCGATTTAATACTTATATAATTTGTTTTACATATTTTACTGTATGAGGCAAACTGAGACTACTGGTGAACCAGTTTTATGTAGTAAATGCAACCAGATATTCCGTAACGATGAAGACTATATTATACATTATGAAAAAAAACATGAATAGAATATATTAGTTTTAAAATCAATTTTTTTTAAAGGCCTAAAATTATCTAGCAAGTTGCTTTTAAATTGACTCAAACGATCTATCTTCTATTTATGTCATAATTTTTTTTATCTATCAAGAAGTTTAGAAAATTCAATAAATTAAATTAAATTAAATAATTTTTAGTTTTAAAAAGTAGATAGATAAGTTATCAGAAATTATAAGAAAGTGTAATGAATATTTAATTCTTATAATTAACTTTATAAAAACGTAAACTGATTCAGTAGATAAAAATTAAAGTAAGGTGATTATAAAAATAACGAGTTGAAATAAAACCTAATAAATAACATATTTAATGATATCCATATTCTTATTCAAAAAATTTTACATGTATTCAATAATAAGTTAATGAAAATAACTAATAATCAAAAAAAGGATCATCATTACTTGAGCACCATGAATTAAATTATTCTAACCAGATGTCTCTCCTTTTAAAGAAGTATATGAACCAGAGAAATAAATTTTTATATTATGCATCTTAACATAGTAATCTCCTCGTTTTACTTCGTTCATCATCATTATAAGCGCACTTGGGACAAACATCCCTGGGTAATATTTATCAGTCTCTATCTGTAATTGTTTTAATATTGCAGGTTTCAA
>JBHIVA010000120.1:0-5008 GCA_042138015.1 Nitrososphaeraceae archaeon
AAAATCCTATCTTGTTTTCAGATAGACCAGACAGAATTATAAAGACAGAAAGTACTCAACAGTTTTTAGATAGATGGTATAATGCGGGTACTAATGCAGAAAATACTTTCTTTTTATATCCTCCTAATGCTACTTTAGTTATGGATGACCAACAACACCAAAATGTAGCAATTGTTGAATTGTTTGAACCTGCATATGATTATGATTCTAACATATTGGTATATAATTTTAAGTATCTGAATAATACCATTAGCAAATTACCAATTGAGTTTGGACAGATTACTTTGGTAATAGATAGTACTTTTATAAATGCTACACCTGGAGATTATAATTAGATGAATTTAAAACAAGAGACGACAATATTAAAATTATTTAATCCTGAATATGATACAGACAAGATGATACTAAAATATGATATAACTGTGGATAATACAACATCTATTGAATTGCCAGATGAGTTTGGACAGATTACTTTGGTATTTGATGTAAAAAATACATTAACGAATAAAATAACAAAGACTATTCCAATAGAATATTGACAGTAGTTTTAATAATCTAAATTCTTTATTAGAATAATACTATATTTTGTACATACTGAATATTGTATATTTCTTACTTCAGATAGTCCAAAGAATATTTGAGAACAAAAGAATTAACTCTAAAAATCTTCGGGCCGGTCGGGAGTAATACCTATAGCGGTTCTAGAATAAGAGACCATTGAGTAAAGGCCTCATGTATAAATTGTTATAAGTTTTACTTTGCTAATCTGAATATAATGATTGCAGAAGGTTACACAGTGGAAATGATTTCTATACTGACTACTACTTTTATGAGTATAGTAGTTGCATCTGGTTTTATTATTGGTTCTTTATTTTCAAACTATGTTAAGTATTCTTCTAAAATAAGAGGAGATTTTGCTGCCTTTGCTGGTGGAATTTTTTTTGCTGCAATTGCATTTTCTTTAGTTGATGAAGCTATCAAACAACATGATTTTGTTACTATGTTAATTGGCTTTGTTGCAGGTACTGTGATATATAGCATTGCAAACCATCGTTTAAGAAAAAGATCTAAATATAAATCATCAAATAATAATAAAATTTCGTCTAACAATAGAAAACAAAATGGATCAAGTCAAGCGATTCTAGTTGGAACAATTTTAGATAGTATACCTGAAACACTTTTTATAGGAGTAATAATAGGATTGAATATTCATGGTTTAATTGGTGCTGTTGTTGCCTTATTTTTAGGAAATTTAACTGCTACTTTAAATGGAGCAAAAATAATGCTTGAAGAAGGAAAAACTAAATCAAAAATTTTAAAAGAATGGTTATTAGACTTTACAATTGTTGCAGCAGCAGGACCAATGGGTTATTTTCTTGTAAAACCTTTATCTGGAGAGTATTTATCGATAATGATTGGATTTGCTGCTGGTATACTTATGATTTTTATTTCTCGTGAATTGATACCTCAGGCATTCAAAGAGGATTCAGGTTATAAATCAGATTTATCTATTGTACTTGGATTTCTAATAGGATTGACATTGTTTGAAATGTTGTAGTAGTAAGAAAACTTGTTATTTTATCATCAAAATAAATCTTAAATACCTATTGTATCAAATTAGGTAAAAGGTATGAGCTATAAGATTCCCAAGATATACAGAAAAAATTTTTTAAACATAATATATTTTAGATAGAGTAACACCTGACTATGTAAAAAGATTATAATATAACAAATGGTTCTGTTAATTTTAAGATAATATACACCTCCTTCTTTAACTCAAAATCAATATTAGTATTTGTTATTATTGTATCATAGTACATGGATACAAAGAATTGTATCTAGTTATGTACATGAAATAGATTATAGTCTTCTTTAATACAAGGATAGTAATCATCAAAATTTTCTATTCTGTCTTATGAACACCTATTTCTCATGAATCAGATATTTTCGAATTGGTGAAAAGATAGATAAAAAGTATTTTTACTCTTGGTTGAAGTATCATGGTTAATTAATTTGTATTAAAAAACATAACAAATTTAGTTTTTCAATGAAACATCATTTGATTGGAATCTCTTAAATAGTTCTAAGTAGAGTTTGCCAATTTATAAAGATATTTACTATTCTTATTTCTGAGTAGGTGGGCCCTAGAAAACTACGGGCCAGTTGGGAGTAATACCGATAGCGGTGCGAAAAGAAGAGTCCATGTAGAGATACTGCTAACTTGTATTTAGTTTTTATGTAAAGATTATTATTTATTTATAATAATAGACTATTGTCGTGGGATTATATTTATCATACTTGACTTCCGACACAAAATTGAGTGTACTACTTGTAGTAGAGTTTGCTAAAAATCCACAGACATAGAGAGTATGATTACCTACGGTCAATATGAATCGAAACTGCTATTAACAATAATGATATAACACATTTATACAATTTAGTAAACTATATTTTTAGTTATATAATGTGAAAATTAGAAATAACAATTCCATTCAAAATTGGAGGTGAATTAGTCTTAAGTTTACAGACTAAATATTGCTTGTTATATTAATTATATACGATTCATCATTTTCGTTCGTTGTCAATTAGAATATAGTATATCATGTGAATCATTAGATAATTTTCTACACTTAAGAACGTCACTTGTGACATGGAATCTCAACAGTTAAAACACAATTAAAATAATAAAATACAAAATTGACTTGATTGATATAACTTGGTTTATTAGCAGGTAGTAATATTAACTATCCAATAATTTTAGCTGGTATGCCCACTTACGATTAGTTAAATAAATTATATTACATCATTTGCTTTCTTTTCTAAGTGTTGTTATTTTTTTTATTTTCTTTTATTTAACACTAGTAACTGATCCAATAAATGAGCTAGGTCAGAATATCGTCTTCATTTATTTTGAGTGAGTCTATATTCACAAAAAGATCGATATATTGTGTTAATTGATAAACATTGATAAATTGGTAACGTTTTTGTTTAATATATCAAGTCATCCTCCATCGTTTGGTTTGATTGGTTATAGTATGAACTTTTATCTATTCTTAGTTTGGAAACGTATTGGCAAATTTGATAATCCAAGGAAAAGAGAACTTTTGAGTGGAATAACTTTAGTATATAGATCTTGTCTATCACTATAATCAAAATCAAATTCAAGTTTATCAAATCTTTCAAAAAGTATTCTTAATGCTATTTGTCCTTCAAGTCGAGCTAAAGGAGCACCTAAACAAAAATGAATTCCAGTTCCAAAAGCCATATGATGTAAGTTTTTACGAGTTATATCAAATCTTTCAGGATCAGTAAATACTGATTCATCATGATTAGCAGAACCTAAAAATAATATTATTTTTTGACCTTTCTTTATCTTTATTTCTTGTTTCTCTATTTCTCTTCTTTTTTCCTTTCCTTCTCCTTCTCCTTCTTTTTCCTTTTCTTTCGATAAATTTACATCATCATTTGCAATACGAATTACTAACTGTACTGGTGATCGATATCGTAAAGTCTCTTCTATTGCAGGATTGAATAATGCATTTTTATTATCTTGTAATTTTTTAAACTCTTGAGGATTCTCAAGTAATGAGAAAATCGAATTTCCTATTAGATTAACTGTTGTAATGTGTCCAGCATTTAAAAGAAGATGAGAAAAAGTAAGCATTTCTTTTTCAGATAAAGAATGTCCATCTACTTTAGCTTTGATGATACGACTTATAAGGTCATTATCATCATTTGTTGAAGAATTTTTCCCTTTTTTTCTTCTATCTTCTATTAATTTGCTAAAATAAATATCCATTTCATCAAAAGTTTTGGATATTTTTTTGATGTAATCAATATTACTATTTTCTTCAAGACCAACTATCACATCTGCCCACTGATGATAAGTATCTCTATCTTCAAATGGTACTCCAAGAAGTTCTGCAATTACAATTGCAGGTAATGGATAAGCAAAATCTGATATCAAGTCCATTGTACTAGTAGTAGTATTATTTTTTTCAATGATCTTATCAATCAGTTCATTTACAATATTTTCAATACGTGGAGCTAATTTGGATATTTCTATTGGAACAAATAATGTATCAACAATACTACGCAGCTTTCTATGATAGGGAGGATCTGAATTTATAAGACTTGGACGATGAATATTTTCTTCATATTCTGGAGGTATTCCTAGAGGTAAATCTAGCGGACCAAATTTACTAGAAAACTTTGAATGATTCCTTAATATATTTTCAATATCGCCATAACGATATACTCCCCATCGAGCATTTTCTTCATCAAAAACAATAGGATTATTTTTTCTCATTGATGAATAGAATTTAAAAGGTGAAAACCTTTGTTCACTTGGAGGATATATCTCCATATGTTTTAGATATGATAGAGAGTTATATTTATTTTTGATATTTTTTAGATTCTTCTTATTAACTGTCTTTCATAGTTAATGTTTATTTTCTTAAAGATTTTTACATCAATTATATTTGATTTGTAATGAGGATAAAAAATCTAACATCCTATTGGCAATAAGTACAATATTATACCAGGAAATAATTTTCAAATCATTAACATAGATATACAAACAATTACTGAATCTGATGTATAACTATTATTAGGTCCTATTAATATGAATATATATAATCTTGCATAATTTTCGTTTTTCCTATTAATTTGAGGTCAAACTGAATCATATCTGCTTAGTCTCATTAACTAATTGGGTTCAATAACTGAAATAAAGAATCTTAGAGAGCTTTCAGCATGACTTGTAATTGAGATGTATAACCTTTTTTTCATTTTTTTCTGATATTTTATACAAGATAGGTGAACCCGAGAAATCTTCGGGCCCGTCTGGAGTAATACCGATAGCGGTTCTAGAATAAGAGACCATTGAGTAAAGAGCCGCATGTATAAATTGTTATAAGTTTTACTTTGCTAATCTGAATATAATGATTGCAGAAGGTTACACAGTGGAAATGATTTCTATACTGATTACTACTTTTATGAGTATAGT
>JBHIVA010000121.1:0-4805 GCA_042138015.1 Nitrososphaeraceae archaeon
ATATCTTCAACTGGAGTTATTCAAATATTTCGAAAAAATTTAATAAAAATATATATTTATATTTTTGATCAGAAATTTAATAGTGCTTAGCATTTCTAAACATTTCTAATCAAAAAAAGTGGGGTTGTCTCTTCGTTATAGAAGCTTGTAAATCATGTAATTAGATTTCATAGGATTCTTTAAAAGCATATAACATAAAAAATTTTATAGATTAAAGAATATTTTTCCTATCTTTTTTTTAACTTCTTTTGGCATATTATTATCCTCCATTATTTTGTGAAGATCGTTTCTTTTAATACATAGACCAGTTTTATTTATTTTATAAAACCAATCTATATCCTCACGACTGATTACATTAACATTTTTATTACAATCTTTCATTCCGCAAAATTTTAGATCGTCACTACTAAAACAGATATGATCATCTTGACATCCAAAAATCATTATTATAATTATTATATTGTTTTATTATAATAATTTTTGTCGTATCGTAGAGATAGATTTTTTATTTAATTAATGAATACTAAATTGATGGAATCTGGGTCAATAAAGAAATTGCAAGATTTAATTGATAGTAATTATAAAATTGAAAAAATTTCCCCTCCTATTTTCGGTTCAGATGCTGAAGTCAATATTGTAACAGTAACATTGGTTTCAAGTGAGGGAAAAAAAGAAAGTTTAAGAGCATATAGAGAAGATTCTCATTTGTTAAGAGAATATATTAGAAAAAACAAATTATTCAAAAAAAATAGATAATATTGATTTTTTTATAGGTGAATTTACCAGGAAAATTATTTGAATAAAAAATACTTATCTCATCGGATTGTAGTATTTCAATATTTTTAATTATAATTATTGTTTTTATTGTTTATTGTTACATCTGAAAATAGGAAAGAAAGATCAATGATCGATTTTAAACAATATAATTCAGAATTTAAAAAAGTTTAGATCCATCGTCTTTTTCTAAAATATAAAACCATACCGCCTCCTACTATAAGCAACAATGACAAAGCGTATAAAAAACCGTATGGAAATGGAAATTTAGGCATAAATTCAAAATTCATTCCATAAATTCCAGTTATTAAAGTTAGAGGCAAAACTATGGTTGCTATTACAGTCAGAGTTCTAATTGTTTCATTTAAATTGGCACTTAATGATGAGTTATAGGCTTCATGTAGGTTAAGTATTCGGTTATGAATATTTATTAAATCGTTTAATAAGTATTTGATCTTTCCTCTTATCCAATACATGTGTCTAATCGTTTCAATAGTAAGAAGATCCTCTTTTCCAAAAATCCGAGTTAATCGAGACTCAATTTTTGTTAAATCAGTAACAGAAATATCTTGATCCATTATGCCAATAATACCTGTAAAATCATCTACTGCTCTAGAAATCATATCTAATGCTCTTTCAACAGTGGTAATTTTTCTTCTAATCAAAAGTAGATCGGCCAGTTGGTTTCTTGTAACTTTCCGTCCTCCTTTACCACTATCAAGTATATAGTCTTCTGCCTCCTCGAGATCTTCTCGTAGGCTATCCAGAACAGGATAGTAACTTGAGATCATTTCTTCAAATGCGATACGATATACAGCTTCATTCATTTTTTCAATTCCTTTATACTCTGGAAGAACTATGTTATCAAATGAAGAGTCAGAAGAGTTTAAGTCTTTTATATTGTTGTTGTACTGGTGAATAAAATGTTCTAGTCTCTTCTTTACTTTATCTTCAAATTTACCATTATGAAAATTTATGGTAATTATCCACTTGTTTTCAAGGAATATAAACAAGTCATCTTCAACAAATATTTTATTTTCTATATCAATTTGGTTTTTTGTCTGAGAATCATCTTTTTTTATTTCATCGTTAAAGTTATCTTTTTTTATTCCTTCCTTTACTCCATCTATAATAGCAAAGATATACCCTTCATATCCTTCAATTTTAGACGGATGGTTTTGGTTTATAACTGACTCTACTTCTAATGGATGTAGATTAAAAATATCTTGAAGCTTTGTTATATCTTTTATATCACTTGCATGAACCCACAGAAATTCATTCCTAGTTGACTGGATTTTAGACATTATTGATTTTGATTCAACAGAAAGATCTACGGGTTTTATTGTCATTGAATTTATAAGATAAGACGTTATTGCCAAAAGTATTCTTGATTAAAATCAATAGATAAATAAATAAAGTTTTAAAATTTGTTTTCATAAAATTTTTTTTATTTAAATAGTAAAGATAGTATTTTTTAAGAAAGATAAGAAACACCTCAAAAAAGATTTTATTTAAATTTATTTTTTTACGAATTTTAGCACTTGAGATCTGATTTTTGATCGAATTTCTACCGGTGAATATGCATTAATAGATTTATCAAAGATGTTCATATCAAAAAATTTATCTACAGAATCTAAAACCAGTTTTTTGAACTCTTTAGGAGCTATTCCAGGAAGAGTATCCAATTCTATTTTTAAAGTTGTGTTATATTTCCTGACTATAGATTTCAAGTTTGAATTTATTTTTTTGTATTTTGTTTCTTCTTTAACAGTTTTATAGTTTGCCGGTAGGTTAAATTTTTTTTTTTGCTTTTGAGTTATCGATATTTTTTTAAAATCTAAATCTAGAGAATATTTTGGGTAGTTCTTGTAAATATTGCGGATATTTTTATAGAAATCATCTGAATCGCCAAAATAATTTATGTGTAGTTTTTTCCCGCGTTCTTTGTAAGAGATTAATCTTTTAATGTTTTCCTCTATCGAATCTTGATAATTGTACTCATTTATTATAATAATTCTTACTTGTCTTTCCTTTAAGATGGATCTAAATGTAGGCATTAATGATGCTTTCTCAATCCATATCTCGACATAATGATGTTGATTATGCCATCTTGGGATAGTCCTTGCATATATATATGGTATATTTTCTAATCTTGCAATTTCATGATTGATATAATCAGTTAATGTCGTGTATTTGTCATCCAATTGTTGTCGTATCTGGTTATTTTTCGTTTCAAAATTTGATAAAGAAAATTTATATCTTTTTTGTGTTTTATAAAAATTTTTTTTAAAATTTTGATAATCCCTTTGTGAATTAGATATAACCCCGTTAGAAACAAGGAAGTAAAAGATAATAGAGAGAGTAGGAACAATATTACATTGTTTGAAGAGTTCTAATCGAGTTTGTAATAAGGATATTGTTTCTTTATCCCAATCCATCTGTGAAAATATGGTTACTAACGGTTATAAACATTTCTAAAGCGTTAAATTTATTAATATATTTAACAATAATATTACATTGCCTCAACCGGGTCAAAAAACAATAACAGTAAGTGGAAAGATACTGAAGAGACTAGAAGAACTTTACAATGTAGAAAAGACTAAGAACCCTAATATCTCGTTTGCTCTCTTTGTCTCTGAATCAGCTTTAATAGAGATAGAGAGACGACAAATTCTTAAAGAAGCGCAATTGATATCCCTTGTTAGTTTAACAGATGATACCATTATTTTGAAAGATGTGAGGAAAAAGAATAGACTTGTAGAAGTTCAGATAAGAAACAAAAATCTAAAATGTATTACAGATGAAAAATTTGATTGTATTCATGTTGGTTTTGCGCTAGCCCTTCCGGAAGTGAGAAAAGCATTGAATAAATGACAATAGTAAAAGTGATTGCTTTTACATATCAAACTAATTAAGTTAATTGATAACACAATAATTTAATATATTTTATTTATTGTCTATTAATATCTCTATTTATTTTAGGTATGAATCACCTTGCAAAATAGTATTTTTCATACGGGCTTAAAATTCTTCGTCTGTTAGATTTTTCTTTAAGTTTGTCATGAATACAGCATCTTCTCCTACTGCATATCTTATGTCAGATATGTTAGAATTTATAATATTTAATATTGATCTAGCAACTGTTGATGGTGAGGAAGATTTAGTTTTCAACATAGATTCGATTCCTTTTAATCGATTTTGTAATAGATTTGAGTAACTAGAATGTGATCCAGATTTATTTGATATTTTAATATTTTTAAAAAACTCTGATTTTATTATTCCTGGCTCTACCAAAATTACATCGATACCGTAATTATGTAATTCATATCTCAAAGATTCAGAAAGTCCTTCTAATGCGAATTTACTGGATACATAAAGGGAATTGAAGGGCACACCGAACCTTCCCACCATAGAGCTTACGTTAATTATTTTTCCCTTTTTTTGCTTTTTCATTGTTGGTAATACTGCTTGTATAGTTCTTACTGAACCGAAAAAGTTTGTTTCGAATTGTTCTTTCATTTCATCTAGTGAAGTTTCTTCCATTGCTCCAAAAATGGCAAATCCAGCATTATTTACAAGTATATCAATTCTTTTTGTTTCTGATATAATCTTGTCTATCGATTCTCTTACAGAATTGTCATCGGTAACGTCTAGCCTGAGGATTTTCATATCAAGATTTTCTTTATTTACAATTTCAGATAATCTTGATGATTTATCTAAATTTCTCATAGTAGCATACGTTATAAAACCATTTCTTGCAAGAAGTATAGAAGTTTCAAATCCTATTCCACTTGATGAACCAGTGATGATAGCTACTCCTTTTTCTTCCATTATTTGTTATTTTATTTAAAGTAAATTTAAAATTTTGTTATAGATAGATCTGAAAGGGAATGTAATTATTCGTTTTAGTTAAGGTTGTTCTATCGTTACGAGTTAGTTTGTAATTATTATAGTAAAATTAATGAGCATCAAAAGAAAAAGTTAAGATTAAATTCCTTACTAATAGAACAATATATTATATATCATATTTG
>JBHIVA010000122.1:0-4802 GCA_042138015.1 Nitrososphaeraceae archaeon
TACCATCACCAATATCACATTCGCTTGCTATTTGTTCCCTGGACTTGCCCATAAGCCATGCTTGAACTACTTTATATTTAACTGATTCAGGTATTCTAATTCCCATTTATTATGATTATAGCTAACTCTACTATTTATTCCTTTTGCTATTCGTCATCAATTAGCGTTAATCGGCGCATACTCTTAAATGCTGGTCATTTACTTGGTCATCTCGTCATCTACTTAGTCAAGTAAAATAATTAAGGTATATTTGAACCTCAAATGTACACCGTTATTTCTTATCTTATTTTTATCTCATTTAATTTGAACATTTCAAAGGAAAGTTTTAGTATAGATTCAAACTAAACTGATTCATTTTTGATATCCTGTAAGCAGATTCAGTTACCAAGGATTAAAGTATAATAAAAAGGAATTAAGAATTCTAAATAATTGTATAGAATAAAAATAGCTAATTTTTGATTCTTAATTTTCTATTATTTGTATTTTATCATGAGTTAGAAGTTGACTAAAATAGGTTTGAAACCTGGATTAGCTAACAACCTAGGTGAACCAATAAACCTTGTTAGAAGTTGACTAAAATAGGTTTGAAACAAGAATCGATCGACTCATAGTGAAAGTTTATTACTTCTGTTAGAAGTTGACTAAAATAGGTTTGAAACTAAGTAGGTCAATCTCTAAGATAATACATGGAAACAGTTAGAAGTTGACTAAAATAGGTTTGAAACACCTATAAAAAATTGATACCTATTAGTGTTTTTAATCGGTTAGAAGTTGACTAAAATAGGTTTGAAACTCAAGAATTCAAGTAAAAATAATGACGATGTATACAACCTCAAAAACTATATCCTATCTCAAATTATTTTCCATTATAGGACTATAATTTCATAATATTCTCTGACAGGAAGTCTTCGTTATCTTTGGCATGGAAGAATACAGGTACATTTTGTGTATTTGTAGCCTTGAAACTTGTCATTAGCCAATCCCCATTTTCAAATGTTAATGTTCTGTCCATAAACGCATCATCTATAGCAAATGTATCAGAAATCAACTGTCTATCGTAGGGTCTAGGCATAGTGCTTACAAAATAGCTATGGAGTTGTTGCAATGCATTTGTATTCAGATGTGCTATCCTCTGGGTGGATATCCAACCATGTAGGTTATACTTACGTCCATGTCTTAACAACTTTTCAACCGACTTACTGGAACTGTCTGTCCCATCTTCCTTTCTTTTATCATAAGGTATGAATTCTTGTGCCTCATCAAAGATAAATACTATTTTAGGATTGAGAGTAAAGCTATTTTTCCTGTATCTAAATACTCTATTAATAATCTCGGAACAAAATGTTCGGGCTGAATCTGCTTCTGGAAGGTTTATAACAAACAATCTTGAAGATGATTCTTTTTCATCCATTATCTCTTGAACAAGATCTGTGGAATAATATCCATTATCATCTTTCAAAACAGGATTCTCTATTGCAATCTTAATATTATTAAAAAGAGATAATATTGTTGCATCTTGTCGAAGTTTTGCGCCCACAAGAAGTTTGTTTATATCTTCTAACAAAGGAAGAATTCTTCTATTAATAGTACTGTCGTCATCCCTTAATTTATTATCATTCATAAATTTTCGTATCATACCTGCTATTGTAAGAATCAGGATTTTTTGTCCAGCTGCTCCATATTTTTCCAATGCAATATCTCCGAGCATTTTTAAGAGACCTGAATATGTTACTAATTGTTGCATACCCATTTCAGCATCAGACTCTATAGAGATCTTAGTTACTTTATCTTGGTTTATTATTTTTTCAATTTTATTAATAATACTTTGTTTATATTGATCTAATCTTTCCGGAACAACATGTCTCCGGAGATAATCATCCGCAAGATCTTTTGAATTCCTTCCACGAAGATCTTCTGAAAATAATATTCTTGATGGAAAATCTTCTAATAGATCTAGGGCATTTATTCCATATTCTGATGATACATCAAATATGACAAATTTTATATTTGGAACAGAATTCAGGGTCTTCCTCATGATAAGTGAGGTTAAATTGCTTTTGCCAGAACCAGTAAATGCAAATACCCCCACATGGTAATGTAATAATTTGTAGAGGTTTATAGTAAAAGGGATAGTTATATCTGTAAAACCTAATAAGTTTCCAACAGTATATAGATCTAAATCCTCATGATTTGTTGGAGTATAGCAGATAAATTTTTGGATTGTGTCTTTATTCAATAAATGTACTTGTGATCCAATAAGTGGAACCGTATTTTTTCTTATAAATTTTAGTTCTTCATCTCTATCTAAAATTATAGAATATCCGGTTGGAGCTGCAACGATTTCTATCCACGTACTCTTTGAATCTTTCTGCCATTCCTTCTCAATCAGATTCATGAATTCCTTTCTTATAGCTCCAGGTTGATTGCGATCTAGTGTTAGCATACTATAATGCATTGGATATATATCCGCTATTTCATATACCGAAAAAGTATTGTTTGTTCCGACAGACATTGTATTAGGTATTGCTACAAGTCTTCCAGATTCTATTTTTTTTATTATATCAGGTGTATATGCTGCCTCTATCCTCGCAGTACGAAATGTTATCGTAGCTTTTCCATCTGCTGTATTTCTGGTCGTGGCTGTAATTTCCCTTAACCTTGCAACAAACTTGTCTTCAATTGAATCAAATATTTTATATTCTTTTATAGATGGGTCTATTGTCAACTCATTTAACTCCTTTTCCTTGCTCCTTCCAGTTGGGATCGGTATTCTCTATAACTACTCTCAAATAACACTTGCTGATCAAGTTGACTTTTCACCAATTCTAATGATACAGCAGCGATATATGCCTGTCTTCCCTCTTGAAGCAATACTTTTGCCTTTTTATCAGCTAAAAAAAGTGGATAGTTATGACCCAAGCATTCTGGTATTACTTCCTGAGACATTGAGAACAGTATATCCATGATAAGATGAGAGATACCGCTCTGATTATCAAAATGTAATAAGGGATGAATTTTTTCAACTACTTGTCCATCTTCATGATGCAATTCAAGTTTATCATCTGCAGCGATGTCAAACTCTGGATAAGAAGGTCGATCATATGAGAATACATGACTTTTTACAGATGGATTGTTATCGCTCTGCCACAACTGGAGATATGATTTTAAGAACATTCGTTCAGAAGATATAACATTTTTAAATGCACCTTTCACTTGCAAGTCTGAAAGTAACTTAGAGTCCTCATTTTTTTTATTTAGTATTGGAACTATAGTCCTAAAACATGAATCAAATTCAAAAGTACTCCATGGAGCATTTATTTCAGAATAGTTGATAACACTCGCAGTTTGAAGGAGTGTTTTGTCACTACCATATTGAGGTAGTCTATTCTCTTTAATTTTTCTTGCCTCTTTTAACAATGGTATAACCGTTTTAGTCATCTCAGATGCACCTATATCTTTTACAAGTCCAATAACAAGGACATTTTTTTCCCATGCCAATCTCAATAGGGCATAAACCATCATTAGAATCAAATACTCTATATCTGATACAGTTATCCATTGCCTTTTTTCAAAAGTTACAGGGTCTTCGATAATAAGTGGATGCTTTCCTTCAGGAGTATTGAATATATGATTACAGATTTTCATAGATGCTGACAAAATACGATTCCAATATAATGTGTCTAGGGTATTATCTGATAAATTTGAGTAATTTTTAAAAATGGAATATTTTTTATTCAGTTTTGAAAAATCAAATCTAAGTTTATCTATCCTTTTATTCGATCCACCTATCATCGAGACTAAATTTTCATGTGTTATGTTCCTGTTATTGAAGGTCTTTTCATTTTTTAACTTTAATAATCTGTTGATTGCGGCATATTTTATTAAATGACTTCTAGGGGCCGGTATTTCTAATTGTTCGTTTGAATGGAAGATCCTTGCTAGTTCTAGATCTAAAGATGTCACTTTACCATATTCGGTATCTATTCCTTTCAGGATACATGAATCAGATTCTAATAGATCTTCTACACTCCATACAAGATGAGCGACATCACCAGCCATAGTTCTATCGAGAATGACAACCTGAATCAATGGATTTGTGATAAGAGATTTCACAGCAAAATAATATTCTGCAAGTTGCATGAGGGAGCTAGGAATTCTTTCGGGATCGGTTTCTATTCCTCCTTCCTTCATTTTACCAGCGATTGCTGATGAATTCTGCTCATGAATAGATATAGCAGCAGAAACATTGCTGATTCCTTTCAATTCTTCAATTTCCTTATATTGACATCCGTCCTCTCTTGAAAAAGCTAGCTCTCCAGTATAGCCAAAAGCACCAGCATAAAAAACAAGCATATCTAAATGCTGCTCTTGTGAACCAATTCCATCTATAGCAATAAACATTGTCTTATTCTTTCCGAAAAGCTTCAGAGCAATATCATAAGCTTTTTCTTTATCATATCCCTCTCTGATATAGGATTTAATATCCTTCGAATATTGTTTTAATATAATATTTTTTTCTTGAAACGATTTCAAAATGTTTTTTGTTGAAGATTGTACAACTCTGATAATTTTTTCTTGATCAACTATACTCAATAAGTATCCATCATGAAATATAATGATATATAATTATTGATTGAAAAATACGAATTTATTTAAAAGTGTAGTTAGAAGGAGATTAGAATATTCTGCTTCTTTGATATTGTTGAATACTTTTTTCTATCAAATTCCAACCTGTTATTATATCCAATCCTTTATTCCATAGATTCTCAAATGGAAACGAACTATCTAATTTTTTTACTTCA
>JBHIVA010000123.1:0-4739 GCA_042138015.1 Nitrososphaeraceae archaeon
GATGGAACACTAGTCTTGAACCATGTTGCAACTGTAAACTGGGATAGACGAAGATCAGATCTACTTGCTTCATCTACAAAGTTTGTACCAGTTGCTGTAAAGAATGGTTCATAGTGATAGCCTCCAGTTGGTGGTGGGGTTGATGGACAATCTGGATCTGCACCATCTATCAAACCATCACCGTCATTGTCTATACCATCTGTACAGTTTTCTGGTGATTGACAGTCTGGATCGTTAATGTCTATCAAACCATCACCGTCATTGTCTATACCATCATCACATACTTCGGGTGATTGACAGTCTGGATCGTTAATGTCTATCAAACCATCACCGTCATTGTCTATACCATCTGTACAGTTTTCGGGTGATTGACAGTCTGGATCGTTAATGTCTATCAAACCATCACCGTCATTGTCTATACCATCTGTACAGTTTTCTGGTTCTGGTGGAGGTGGTGGTGGGGGTGGTGGTGGAGATGAACTACCAAAAGAGTTACTGTATACCCTTCCATTTGTTGGGAATACGCCGGTATCCTTCAGACTGTTTATCTCTGTATTACTTAGCGCTCTATTCCATACTCCAACCTCATCCAGCTGACCTACATACGAATCCTCTCCGATAGACTGTGCATTTTCTGCTATCCTTAATGGTTGATTACCGTTATTGTCAGGAGTGGTTGTTGAAGATCTTGTTCCTATCTGTGTTCCATCTATATACAATCGTACAGTAGAACCATCATAGGTTACAACACCATGATGCCATTGATCATCATTGTATGTGTTAGACGTTGTAACATACCTGTTAGATCCTCCTGATGTTTCATATCCTCCCTGTATCCTTCCGTTAGAGAGGAACCATATTCCATAGTTCTGGTTTCCACCTGTACTCTCAGATCCAAGACCACCTTTGTTTACCATTACTCCTTCATCAGGAAATGATGGAACACTAGTCTTGAACCATGTTGCAACTGTAAACTGGGATAGACGAAGATCAGATCTACTTGCTTCATCTACAAAGTTTGTACCAGTTGCTGTAAAGAATGGTTCATAGTGATATCCAGTTTCAGAAGATTGCGGATGAGGAAAAGATTGAACTCTTTGATCCGGTTCAATATATTTGATATTAGGGTCCACAAGCATTTGCGCAAGTTGATTTTGACTAGTTATCTTAACAACATACCCCTTTATTGTATTTTCATAAATAGCACGAATTTGGAGATCTTGAAATGTTCTCTCCTTTATCTTCTTAACAATACTACTGGTAAGAGATGTTACATCTTTAACATTATCTTTAAAAACTACGATATATTGATTTGGGATAATATTATCCAGATTGGAGTTAATTTTTACTAATTTATCGTTATTAAAAATAGAACCTCCTGTAATGTTGAGGTTATTATCATCAAACTCTCTTGCAGAAACTTTTTCTAAAAAAGATATCAATGGAACTAAAGATAAAATTAATATAAAAAATAGAATGTAAGAGTGATTTAAAAAATTAAAACTATCACCTTTCAATAAAATATGCTAAATTTTTTGATATATGAGAAGTGCTAATCTTTGTTAGTAATGTATATTTTAAAAATTTATTTCTTTTATTCGTAGGGAACTAAAAACTAGGAATAAAAAATATTAGATTACACTTTACATTAATTTCTTCACCTAATTAAAACCTAATTTCAATTTGTAAATAAAGCAACATAATTAAGAATAAAATTCAAAGATGCTACCTCATCTGTGGTTTAGATTTCAACTTAATTGATATTTTCTTTAAATATTTAACAGGAAAAATAATCATATTCTAATAAAATATACCTAATTTATTCTAATATAACCTAAATTCTCCTTTTATAGTTTTATAGATTAGTATATAGATTTCAAAATTTAAAATATTCTAACTTAAATAGATATAGTAGAATTTATCTCGATTTTTATTGTAATCAACTAGATAGTTATATCTAATTTGGTATCTTAAAACTAGCATTACTATTATAAATAAGACAAATGTTGAAACAATCGAATGAACAAGGTTCTTAAAAAGTGTATCAATCCATCTTGTGGTTTAACATACGAGGTGTTAAATAATACGTATCAGTGTTCTTGTGGTTCTTTTGTTGATATCATTTACAATGATATTCCAAAAAAAAATTATATCGAAAAATTTTATGAGAGAAGAAATCCAAACGGCAATATATATAACGAGAGTGGCGTGTGGAGATTTAGGGAATTATTAAATTTTCCAGGGATAGATACTGAAGATATAGATCAATGTTCTGAGGTATTGGTGTCTTTAGACGGTGCAGAAGGGAGACTTTCAAAACCATATAATATGTCTAAAGTGGCTGATTTTATAGGGCTATCCCATGAAGAACTCTTCTTACAACCTGAAGGGTACAATCCTAGTGGTTCATTCAAGGATAATGGAATGTCTGCTGCTGTAACGCATGCCAAAATGCTTAAGGTAAAAAAATTGATTTGTGCCTCAACAGGAAACACTTCAGCGTCTGCAGCAATGTATGCATCAAATGAAAATATGGAATGTGATGTTTTCATCCCTAGGGGAGAAATTGCTCCTGGTAAGTTAGGACAAGCATTTCAATTTGGGGCTCAAGTGATCCAAGTCGATGGAAATTTTGATGATGCTTTTCAGACATCATTAGAATACTCAACAAAAACAAATGGTTATACAGTAAATTCTATCAATCCGTTCAGGATCGAGGGACAAAAAACTATTATTTATAGAGTATTGGAAAATCTAAACTGGAATCCTCCCGATTGGATAGTATACCCTGGAGGGGCACTTGGAAATACATCAAGTTGTGGAAAAGCACTTTACGAATTATATGAATGGGGATGGATAAAGAAGATACCTAGAATAGTGGTCGTAAATGCGACAGGAGCTAACACATTATACGAATTATATAATGGATTATTCGACAACAAAAAGTTAGAGTGGAATGATGGTAGGCCAGACCTAACACTTGTAAAAAGATATTACGAGGATAAGAAAGCAAAAAATATTTCACCAAAAACTAGAGCTACCGCAATACAAATCGGAAAACCATCGAATATTGTAAAAGGGCTTAGAGCCCTATGGTTTACTAAAGGATTAGTTATTCAGGTAAATGACGAAGAAATGATGGATGGAATGTCGGTAGTAGGTTTAAATGGATTCGACTGTGAATTGGCTTCAGGTTCTGTTCCGGCAGGAATAAAAAAATTAAGAGAAAAGGAAATAATTAAAAATGATGACATCGTAGTAGGTATTTTAACTGGAAGACAAAAAGATCCTACAATTTCTGTAGAATATCATACAAACAAAAATAACAAATTTGCAAAACCTCCTCAAGAAATTAACTTTTAATAATTATTTTAACTCAATTAAACCTAAAGAAATGGATCAATAAAAATTATGTTCTTATCAATTGTTAAATAGGTTATTATAATATATTTTAGATGAGAGGATACTAATCTAATTTTTTTTATTTGTTACTCTTTTAAATTTATTTTAAAAATAGTTTTAATAAATTCAATCAGATTTATTAATTTAAAAAAAAAGAAAGATTATACCTATTAAAATAACTACCAAAAATTCCATAAGAATAGTCAAATATTAACAATTTCATATAGCTATAAAATCCATAGTATTATATTAAATAACCTATTCGAATAGAAAAAGATTTTAATTCTTTTTAAATTAGAAATTGATGGAGATTTCAAAAAATTTTAATTTAATCAAATCGGCTCATTATCGTTTTTTGTCGTTAATACTGAAATCATTGCATCAGCTTTTCTCTCAGTCTCATTCCATTCATTTTCAGGAATTGAATCCATTACAATTCCGGCTCCTGATTGAACATACCCTTTCTTTCCATTTACAAATATGCTTCTTATTGTTATGGCAAAATCACAACAACCATTGAATGAAAAATATCCTAAAGCACCAGCGTACGGTTCTCTTCTCTCTGGTTCTAGCTCATTTATTATTTCCATTGCACGAATTTTAGGTGCTCCTGATACTGTTCCAGCAGGAAATAAAGCTCTTAACGCATCGAATACATCATATTTTTTGTCTAATTCACCAATCACATGAGAGACTATATGTTGGACGTGGCTAAATCTTTTTATTTGCATTAATGATTTAACCTCGACAGTTCCAAGGGTAGAAACTCTTCCAACATCATTTCTAGCTAGATCAACTAGCATAGTATGTTCTGCTAATTCTTTTTCATCTTGTAAAAGATCTTGAGCAAGTTTTTTATTTAATTTCTCATTACCTTTTATAATAGGTCGTGTACCAGCAATCGGAAAAGTTTCTATTATATTCCCTGTAACTCTTAATAACATCTCAGGACTTGAACCTATTATACTTCTTTTATCTGTCTTAAATAAGTACATATAAGGAGAGGGATTAATGTCTCTTAGTTTTGAGTATACAGTTAACAGATTTCCTTCTATGTCAAATTTAAAGTTCTTTGACAAAACTACTTGAAAAATGTCTCCATCATAAATGTACCGTTGAGCCCTTTTAACGAGTTGAGTAAATTCTTTCTTTGTCATATTACGTTTAGGCAAAGAACATTTTAAATCTTCAATAAATTCTATATTTTTTTTAGTCTTATCATCGTTTCTTTCGTTAATTATATCATCTATTTCGTCAAATCTTGATTGCCGTTTGTCATTAGTGTAAAAATAATAAGCTCGTTTCTTAATATGGTCATATAAAATACCATCTGTAAA
>JBHIVA010000124.1:0-4702 GCA_042138015.1 Nitrososphaeraceae archaeon
GACATTCAAAATATAAAAGACATAAAGACTAGAAGTTGATTGTTACTTTAAAATAAATTCTTTTATAATAAAGAGAATAAAAATACAATGTTGATTGGCTTAACCTGAAGAATCAGAATCTAATACTGAGGTTTTCTATTCGCATTACACTTTAATCAATCTGTTTTTTGTAGGTGTATTATCTATTATATATAAAGCAAATAGTAGACATTTATCTTTTTTTATCCATATTCCCATAATTATTAAAAACATTAAAATCTAAAAACGATTCTTCAGCTTTTTGATTTCTTCTTTCTTTCATAAAACACTTGAAATAATCTGTTTTTGCGTCAAGTCTTGAAAGTTTACAATTACACAATTTTTCAGTGCAATGATGAGGTTTTCTATTCTTGTGTCTGGCTAATGGATGGTTACAACTAGGACATAATGCTGTCTTTTCGTTTATGCATTTAAAAAGTAAGAATTCTTCACTATGATGATGTTTATTGAACGTTTTAGATGTGTTGAATGATTTCTTTAGATTCATTTTTTGTTCCTATCTGATTTTCTAGTGCATATACTGCTAATGTATTTAAATATATTCTGTTTCATAACAGGAGAGAACAAAGAAAAATAATTCCAAAGATTATAGAGATTTGAAATCTGTTCAATTTATCAAACTACATTTTAAAACTAATAAATATCAGTTATCAAACATACTGCTCTAAAGTTTCTTCTTGATGCTAGGTAAGATATTATGAAAAAATATATTATATTATTCTATAATATGTTATTTTTTTATTTCAAATTATTTATCCTTCTGATTTCTGTAATTATAGATAATAAATTTCTGGTTCAGTATAACTCATGAGATATTACACAGGCTGTATATATGACTAAATTAGTCTAAAATGGTGGATTGATTATATTTGTATTTCTATATTCACCAATGCAACTTTATTAATATATCTAACAATATTTTTTTACGTCTAATATAATAATAACATAAATAATTACTAACATAAACAGAATATTGGACTAGCAAGTGGATAAGTTTCTAAATTTATGTTAATATTTTTAATAAAAAGAAAAAAAATATAGTTTGTAGGAATTGATTAGTCTACATTTACTATTAAGCCTAGAATTCTTAGGCATTCTATTACGTCATCAATTGCATCTGGGTTACTATTACCTGGTAACGTTGATTCCAAAATTTCTCTTATCTGATCTGCTGTTGCGGGATTTTGGTTATTATTCAATGTTACAAGTGCTGTACATAGACCTTCTGTACTTTCTACATTTGCTGTTCGTTCATTGACACTACCTAATGTTACATCATTATTTGCCAAGTATTCTTCTAAATCATCTAGTAAACCTGGCGGTATTGGTCCATCTGGTCTTTCTTCAAAACAGTCATTACGATTTTCTGGCGGTGGTAATGGTCCATTATCGTCTTCATCATTTACTTGTTCATTGACGTTTACATTTACACAGATATTTATTAGGTTCTTGTTTAAGGTTATTCCATCTCCAAATAATCCATTTTCACTTGAAGCACTATCTTCAATTGCTTGTACCTCTACTCCTATAATTCCATTTTGTGGAATTTGAGTAATCTCTATACCATTGACATTGACATTCTCATTGATGCATTTGATTTTCTGGATATTTACACCCGATTTTTTGTTTTCCTTGATATATGGATCTGCATATGTGTCTCCGTATTGTTGGTCGTAGGGTTGAGCAAACGATGTAGATGGATTCATAGTTGAAATTGTTCCCGCAATCAATACTATTGCTAAAAATACTGCACTGTTTTGATAAATTAGCTTTCAATATTAACACTAAAGCTGTAAAATATATCTTATGTACAAATGATTCTTTAATGGGTTTTAAAGATAAGGAATTTGTACTACATTATTAGGAATTAATTATTATCAGTTACTTCTAATAAATAGATTTATAAAATTAGTAAATAAAAAAAACAGAAAATAATAGATTTATTTCTCAGCATTAAAAAATATTGTAGATTAATAATTTCTCAATGGAAATTTAATCTCGAGGTATTGTTATTGGTAAACCTAATTATCCATCATCAATTTGTCCGTTAAGGTTAATGTTTGCACATATATTTACCAGATTTCTGTCTATGTTAAGTCCACCATCAAGTAATCCGTTACCTTATCCATTTTGTGCTGCACCGACTTCATCTGCTTGTGCTCCACTCGCAACTGGTTCTTCTTGAGGTAGTTGATTAATATTGACACTATTTATGTTGTAATTACTATTGATACATTTGATCTTTTGGATATTCACTCCTGGTTCAGCGAATGACGACGGAACCGTCATTGATATAGTTCCAGCAACTAGTACTGCTGCTAACAATAACATTTACCCTGTTTTTATTTTACTATTCATTGTTCTAGTAAATGATAAATAGTATATCTGATGTACTAACAATCATTAGAGATAGTTTGAATATAATTTATTAGTATAATTTTATTAGGAATTTCCTAATATTAGATAATTAAGAAGGTTGTTTTATAACAATAGTAAATATTGTGAAAAGTAACATAATGAATCTAGTATATAATATTATAAAATTATAATCTAATTATTTTTTCTTGATATAATATTATTTTTCAATTAGATAGATAGAAAATCAAGACTAGAACCATAATAATTAGACGATTTCATACAAGAAAGGGTTGAATGTGGAAGTAAACTAATTAGTTATCATGATAATAGTTCAGATTTGTAGATAGATAAATAAGAATTATATTGATAAGACAATTGGAAAGTGGGTAGAAAAGTTATGCACTTCTATTCTACCGTTTTACTCTCCAATAATCAGGATCTGGTATAATATAATGGGAAACATGATATTTATCAGTTGGATAAAATACATAAATAAATATAAATAATTAAAATCGGAGAGAGGTAGTAGAATATGACACGAGGAATTATCTTCTACTATAACTACTCTCCGTGATGCTATGCTTTCGTTCTGGTTATGGTTGCCATATTCGCGAGTGTAATTTATTACGATATAAATTTGTAATTTTATTACGGCAAATTATTCTTCAGGTATTATTATAATATAACAACGTAACCATGCTATTTAATAGTTTAATAAAAACATTTTTTTTACAATTCACAGTAATTAATTCTTTGGTTCGGTGGGATTATTGGCATTTATGACCTTTATACATTTCCGAAGAGTCATTATTATGATATATTTAATAGAGTACGAAGTATTAGATTTTTATTCATATATCACGGTGCTACTTTTCTTATTCGTCCTTATATTACCTGTTCATCTAACGTAACTATATTTTCAATTTTTATAGGTCCATTGCTAATAGACCCACCACCACTTGAGACAGTAGGCCCATAATGATTCCCTGTTTCCTTAGAATGGTGTAACAGTCACTATCTCTGTAAACCCTCCCGCATACTTCAGACTTTCAGAATTTTAGAGTATTAACTCATAAGAAACATGTTTATGATATGAAGAATGAATATGGATACTCTAATTTGTAAATTTTAACCGTCTAGTAATATTTCTAATACCATTAGTTTTCTAGATCATAGTCTTTTGTATTTTGTTTTAAACGAAAATTTTGTTTTCATTCAATGACAAATAAAAATAAATGGTTTCTAACAGATCTAAGTTTAATTACTTACTTATTTCCCTTTTTGCAATTTTTTCTGTAGATCATATTGCCAATCAAACATAGAGATACTCTCTGTTATCGCATCAGTATTATTATTATCCAATACTACTATTTTTCCCATGTTACCTTTTTCTTCTTGGATTCCATGACTGTGAAATAAATAAGTGCCTGGATATTTCCATTTTGCTTCAATTATTGCTGCATCTCCCGGTGCAATTGGGATAGTCTGTGCATTATATGGTTGATTTGATAATAAACCTGAAGGATATACCTTAAAAATAGTGCTGTGCAAATGTAAAGGTGCTGGTATGGTACTACCTACATTAATTGCATAAATTCTAATAAGATCCGTTTTTTTGAACTCGAAAGGTTTATTCATATACTGATAAGAGTAACCATTTACAGGATATACATCTGCAATAAACTTTGTAAGATTCTTTTCATCTGTGCTAAATTCACTAAATACCATGTAGTATTCTTTAGCAGGAGGTAAAGGTACTTTTGGATCTATTACCATTATACCGTACATACCCATTCTTATATGCTCAGAGACAGGCATGGTATGACAATGATACATCAATGCACCTGTTGGTTCCGCAGTTATGTTATAGAGATAAGATTGTCCTGGCATTATAACAGGAAGTACTCCATCATTCTTATCATCATGAACTCCATGAAAATGTAGGGTATGGGGATATGTACTATTATTTCTAAATTCAATTGTTACTTTCTCATCTTCTGTAAATCTTAATGGTGGTCCTGGGACTGTATTATTAAAAGCCCAAGTCTTGACTTTTTCTCCAGGACCGATTGCTAATTCTAAATCTGTTACATTTATCATTATTTTTTTGTCTGGAATAAATGAAACTATCTCTTCACCTATTTCATCACTCTTTATAGTAGTAATATTATTTGCAGTTTGTTGAGTTTCTTCCTGTGAATATGCAGTAGAAATTTGTGTTATAGCAAGAATCAATGCAACGAATAGAAAACTAAACAAAGAATTTCTGAACAATTCATAAAAATTATTCATATTTATTTGATAA
>JBHIVA010000125.1:0-4533 GCA_042138015.1 Nitrososphaeraceae archaeon
AGAGATGTTTGATGTTTAATGAGAAACATTCATAGTAGTAATAAAAAAATTTTAAATTCAATACTTGGCTTTACAATTATAATGATGTTAAGTTTTTTGTTTAGTAATTTGACTACAGAATCATTATCGTATGCTGAAGATATAGAAAATGACAATTCTAACATTGATCCTTTACATAGGCCACATATGACAAATAACAATAATGATGGCGATAACTCTAACAATATTGATTATTCAGAAAACTTTCAGATTGATGGCGTATTCAATATTGCAGTTGCAGGAGATTGGGGTTGTGAAGATGATACGAAAAAAACAGTTGAAAATATTCAAAGCAAGAATCCTGAAATTGTTATTGCAGCAGGTGATTTGAGTTATGAGGAGTCTGCAGAATGTTGGATGGAAATAATAGAACCTTTAAAATCAAGGATGAAAATAGCCATGGGGGATCATGAATATGATGATACCAATGGTGGAGAAAATGCCTTGATATATCAATATCTAAAACCCTTCAATTTAGAAAAAACATATTATTCTTTTGATAAAAATAATGTACATGTTACCATCATGGATCCATATATTGATTATGAACCTGGTTCAGTCCAGTATAAATTCATTGAACAAGACTTAAAAAATGCTGCTTCAAATCCAAGCATTGATTGGAGTTTTGTAGTGGAATCTATTCCTATTTATTCTGCATCCTCAAAACATGGGGCTGACTCTGATATTCGCGATATATATCATCCTCTTTTTGACAAATATTGTGTTGATTTGGTATTCAGTAGTGACAATCACAACTATCAAAGGACATTTCCATTAAAATACAATAATGGACAGGCGGGTTCTGAACATCCTATTGTAACATATACCAGTCAAGATAATAATCACTACGATAACAATAGTGGTGATATTACGAGAAAAGAGGGAGTTGTTTATCTAATAATAGGTACAGGAGGAAGATCTCTTTATGATGTTGAAGAAGGCACACCATTTGTTGCCAGTCATTACGATAAGCAATTTGGGTTTCTGAATATAGATGTTTATTCTAAAAATACCTTGAGAGGGACATTTTATGCCAATGACAATGAGTATTCTAACTATAGAGATGAAGGTGATAATAATGACAATGACAATGGATATTATCTTATCAATACTGCCTCTGCTAGTATTAATGATACTCCCACTACTATCTCACATGGAGACAGCAATGTTATCGACCATTTCATAATTTCAAATACAAAGTTTCAGGAGAACCTCTCTAGTTAAGCTAACTTGAATAAAAGGAAATAAAAATAACTAGTATATTGTTGAAACCTTTGTTTTAATTTTTCTTTATATTGCTTTAAGTTCTCTATTTTCGTTAGTATCTTCACAGATAATATGGTATATTCTATTTTCGTCATTGTATAGTGTATCTGAATCAGGATCTTTCCAACTTCCAAGTATAGAATGTTGATCTGCCTAACATCCACCAAACATTTCAACTAATTCATTAAAGGTATCAACAAATTTTGACTTTTCTATTCTTTGATCATTGTTATAATACAATGGTAAATAAATATCTACGCGTATTGAAGAAGATGATGACAATTTAGTTACATTTTATGGATCATTCTGAACTGTGTAGTTTATACCCATATTATCTAGAATCCTTAAGTATTCTTTATATATGGTATATTTGTGTTGGCCTGTACTCTTTATAGGAATTTTTTTGATAATAATTCATAGAATCCTTCTACTTCTTCCTCTCTCGAATTGAAAGATATTGTCAATAAGCTGGATTCTACATTTTGCATACCCGACTCTCTTCTATTCTTACAGTAAAGATCGAATATATGTTTTTATGTCAAAATCGTACTTTTATGGATTTAATAATTAAATGGTCCCATTTTATGAATTGGTTCAAATCCCACATGACACTTATTATCAAAGAATAATTAGACCTTATACAGATTAGAATAGAACAGTTAATGATATCAAAGTTCATTTCCTTGATAAGTTCATACTCAATTAAAACAAAAATACTGAATTTCCCATTTCTTGCAGACCTGATAATCTAACCGTTAATTGATTTCATAAATATCTTTTCTTATCTCAGCACAAGATAATTTGATGGATTTTATGACGACTTGATTATCCATATGAAGACTTGATGGCTAACTTGACGTCACTAAAAGTATTAAATAGCTTTCGAGAATAAAACTTCTCTGAAAAATATTTGACAAGAAAAATAAGATCGAATATTGAATTTAAGGTGATTCAAAACTGGTTAAAAAGAATGACAAACGAGGAAAACTCACTGGATTGTGGTGTAAGCACAGGTGCAGTTTCAAATATCCTCAAGGGATGGTTAGATTCACTAGATGCCTATGATAGAGACTCTATTATAGAATTTACTCTACAAGCAAGAAAAGAAAAGATCAAAGTAAAGGAATGTGCAATCGGATTTAGAAATTACAACATGCTTAAACATTTAGGGATTTCTGACGATGATGAGAACTTTGGATTTTTTGTAAAAGGCCTATATGAGTTGTCTAGTAGACTAGATATTCCTCCGAATTTCATGCAAGATTGCATATTAGAGATGATAAATATATCAAAAGAGCTTAAGCCTTCACAAATCAAACAATATCTGCAAACAAAAAAAGTAGAAGTACAGACAATACAAAATCAACTTGAACAAAAGAAAGAGGAAGTTCACAAAATAGAACAAGCTAAATTGATAGCTGAAAAAAATTTTGCGTCGATTAGAAATAAAATTGATATAACATTGGCAGAACTTGAGTGGTATATTAATATTAAAAATGAATTAGAAAAAGAGGGTATTCCTGTAGAAAATATTTCTTTCTTGACTAGAACAATAAAAACAATAAAAAAATACAGTAATAAAGAGATGTTTAGCATTTTACAAAAGATTAACGAAGCTGAAAAATTGGATGAAGAAATTGAATCCAAAAAACACGTACGAGATGTTCTATATATTGATATTCAAACTCTAAATGACTTGGATCTAAAATTGTCAAATGAAGTGAGCTCAAAGGCATCCCTTTTAGAGTTGTTGTATGAACTTCAAAAATTAGGTTTTGATAATCAAGATCTGAGAAAGATCAAAGAGCATTTAACCAAAATTAGTTCAGAAAATCAAATGAGTCCAATAGAAATAAAAGAAAGGTTTTTTGAATTACTTTCTCTATATGATAAAAATATAACACTAGAAAAGGAAAATGCCAAACTTGGATACTTGAGATCCGAGCTAGAAAGAGAAATAATAAAAAATAGGTCTATACTTGTATCACAAGGATCAGTAGGATTTATCCTGAGAGATTTACTAAATAAGGGTTTAAACGAAAATCATATTCTCCTAGTAAAAATATTTATAGATGAAATGGAAAAATATAATGTAATTGGAAATAACGTAGATAGTGTTGGGACTCTCCTTGAACAATCCAAACTACAACATATTTCTGAAGAGGATAAAAAATTTAATAGAAATCCCGCACCAATTTTATCAAATCAAAATTCCAGTAATAATCCGGTTCCAAATTTTGAGAATATTATCTTTGACACCAATATATTTTGAAAAGAATGTACTCTTTCTGCAGGAGTTGGTCTAAATTGATAGAATAATTTTTTTCAAAGGAGACAAATATTATATCAAAAAATTTGGATTTTTAAGAAAATTAAAGATGGGAGTATTGATGTCATACATTGTTTCTTCTGCATGGTTTTCAATCTACTTGTAAATACAGCCTTCAATAATGTGATCTGAAAGTCAATTTATAATTAAGAGATAGAAAATATTTTATCACCTATTTCTGAAGCAAATAAAAATATTCTTCTTGGATTTATGGTAACGGGAGCGTTTTTCGATAACAATCCTATTACCTTCTTAGATAACTTTAAAAATAATTTGATAAAGGCTAAAACATTTAATGAAATGTTAGATAAATCTGCCTCATTTCTAGGATTAAATAAAATACAGGCTAGGGAATTTTTAAAAATGATATTGCGTTACAATACTACTACTTATTTTTAAGAACTCATAGATATATTATTCTCTCCATTAAAATAGAATTTCAGATATTCAACTTAATTTCGAAATTGCATATTTCTCTTTGAATCTAAGAAATCTAATGTATCGTAAACTGTATATTTTTTTCAGCATTAATAATTCAGAATACAAGTATATGGTCTATAGTGTAAAGTTAGGATATATAACTTAGACATTTGTGTATATTTTTATAGTCACTAAATTTTGAAATCGTTTATATCAATTATTATTACAGGATATTTATAAAATATTTTCATCATTGCACATCTAATTATAAATTAAAAGTATATTCTTAGTGTTAGAATTTTAAATTGGCCTATTTCCATCTGTAAAGAATGCCCTTGGATTATTTCTAAAGGTTTTATAATATTTCCATTAAAATCTATAGATTCTGCAGATTTGATTTTCAAAGGTAATTGCATCCTCACATTAGTTTTTATACCCTCTGTTTCATACACCCTAATGATTATAGATTTCTTATCGTC
>JBHIVA010000126.1:0-4510 GCA_042138015.1 Nitrososphaeraceae archaeon
AGAGTAAGCTTCGATTAAAAGATTCACAGTTGGCTTTGGAAGCAACAACTAGAGAGATTTCATCAAACCATGTAATGTTCCAAGCTCAAGATGATCTAGCTAATCTGGGTTTTGATCTACATGACATTAAACGCACCACCTTTTATATTCAAGGACTCTCAGAAATATGCAAAGACAAACTGGACAAAAAAGAAATCAAAAATATCTTTTTTAATATATTAGAAAATATTCCAAGTCTAGAATTTTTAGAGCAACAAATTGCAGACCGAAAAAAGCAAAATTTGGTATTGCGAACAGAGATAGCAACAAACCGTAATATTCTCAAATCCCAACCAATTGTATTCTCCACAATACAACGTATGGTTAAATCAGGATTAACTGAGGATCAACTGCTCTCATTTATAGAAATAATTACAAAGGATATGAATCATACAATGCCTTCTGACAATCAAACGTATCTTGATTCTTTAACCAAGGATTTGAGAAACTATCAAACTGTAAGAAAAACATTAAAGAATTTAGATTTACAAATATCACAAAAACGCTCAGAATTGAATCAAGTATCTAAAGATAGACAAAAACTAGAGGATTGTAATTATTTCTTGTTTCGATATATTCATTATCAATTGAATTTATTAAAATTAATGTTAATAACAAATACTTGGATGAAAACAATTCTTCAAAATAAATTTGTTTTTTATTTTTATCTCTTATTTGTTCTATTGAATGTATGTAAAAATTTTTTTATTAGTTCTTTATCACTAAATAGAAAAAATAAAGACAAAAAAAGGAAACCAAAAAATACGAATATAAAGAATACATCAAATGAGGATAAACAACACAACGAAACGTTAAATAAAAAAAGCTAAAAAGCAAAAAAACTAAACAACTAAAAATAATCTGATTGCTCGATAATAATCATAAACCTACAACACTTCATTATCGTTAATTTAATTTATTTTAACGTATCTATCTATCATCCATCCAACCACAATTCAGTCAATCGATAAAATTACTTGAACTCGTATTTTCTATTAAAAGGTCGACCATCTCTTTACTGTTATTTGATAGCTTTGCTATCCTTTCACAATCTCTTATACTTGGATTCTTCAGATCATTCCACACTCTGTCGATTATGTAATTTGCTAATTCATAACTCTGATTATATCTTTGTATTAAGAGACTTTTAGCTATTTGTCTAAATTCCAAATGGGTGTAGTTTCTTATACCAATGACATAGAATCTGTTCAACAGCGGTTCTAGAATATCTTCCTTGTAGTTAGAAGCACAAATAACCGAGAGATGTTCATAAACTTTAGTCCTTGTATCGGTTTTTAACGTCTGAACAAGTTTGCCATCTTGTATTAAAGTGAGCAAGGAATCCTGATCCTTTTTTGGTAGTTTATCAAGTTCATCAATTAAAAGGAATCTTATCCTATTTTTATTATCATCAAAAAGAACCTTAAAGATTCCTGCTTTTGTAGCCCTAGAAGCATCAATATAATAACTCTCATCTGGAAATTCTCTCTCTATCTCTTTTAAAAAAAGAGATTTCCCACATCCAGGTTTTCCGGTTAAAAGTAACGATACAGCATATTCTGAAAATAGTAAATTAGATAAAATTTTCTTTATATTTTCGTAGCCAATTATAGAATCAAAAAGACTAGATTTTTTTTCAAAGACCATATCTTGGAATTCAGGACAGAACATTCTGATAGCAATTTTGTCAAAAAAACTCAAATTACTTAACTTGCTTTTATTGAATTTAATATCATTACTAGTGTTGTCATTACTATTATTGTATATCTTTATTTTATCTTTTTTCATCCCTTGAACCATCCAAGCAAAATACCAAAACCCAAACCTGTTGTCATTGGTATTCCTATTGCTGTAAATATGCTTTCAATACCTTTTGTACCTATCTCACTTATACATTCCTGACCTATAACGCTCCCATCGCTAAACATTATACTACTACTTGTAATATTCATATTATCGGAACAAATACTTGTATCGGTATTGGTATGAACAAATCTATTTACGGAATCAACTGTATGATTTACAAGATTGTCGAAAGAATCTCTTCTTACATCTATAACATGAATACTGCGTAAATAGATAATCGAACCTACCCAAAGGACTGCTATGACCATTATAAATCTAAAAAGGATTTTCATAACTTTTTTTATAGAATACCCAATAGCAAAACCTATTGCAGTTCCACTGGCTCCGCTTATCAATATGTCAGAATTAAAACTACCTATATCTGTACTCATTTCTTTCTCATTTAAAAACTCTCTATGATTTTTATCACAGTGTGTCCAAAATAGCTAATGAAACTGAATGATCCAAAAAGAGAAATTAAAATATTTTCTACAAATAAAATATTAGCACTATTTAATATTGACCTGAAATTATAACAATAAAACTTGATATCTTTAGAAATAGAGTTATTGCATCCTTCTAAATTTCTCTTAGTTATACTATATTTTAAAAATAATGAGAGAAAATATATAACAATAATTGAATTAGTCAACAAATTAATTAACTCGTTTTTATTACTCTTTTTTATGCTGAAAATGAAGCCTTGCTTTTTCTTTCCAGTCTCTTCTTTTGTTCTAATTATTTCTAATGCTTTTTTAGATGTAGACTTATGAGAATGCATAATTATACATCCAAGAAGATGCAAATGGAGTTTGATTTAGAATTTCTAGGATTTCTGGAATTCCAAGATTATTGGAAAAATGGAAAGAGATAAATCTTCAATCATGTCATATTTACCTCATAATATGATCTATCCAAGATTTTACCTACACTATTCAGTAAGAAACTATAGAGAATCTTCTCTTTTTTCAAGACCTGAAACATGGGAGATCTTTGATATATTGCATACACAGGGAATGTCAGGTCTAACGGCCCAAGATATACATACTATATTGGAAAAAAGGTTTAACACTTCTGTATCAAAAAGCAAAATCTATGCTCTATTAAAACAGCTCTACGAAGGCAATTGGTTGAAAAGACAGTACAACCAAAATCAAAACGCACAAGTTTACACAGTAGACTATCATTGGGGAGGATGGGGTGAAAAAATAATAGATCTTAAATTTGATAACATAGTTAAAAGAATGGCTTCATATTTCTTAGACCAACAACTATTTCCCGTTTTCGAAGAATATCTTGCCAGGATTAAAGATGAGCTTTTCAAAGAAAACCATCAAAATTGGATTCCTGCTGGCAATGAGAATTTTTGCAATCAATGCAATATCAACCATAATGCAGAGGAATTCTTCAACAGTTTATTAGATATAGCAACAATGGAATATTTAGAGTCAGAAAGATTCAAAAAATTTTTACAAAAAAATAACTATTCCAAATAATAATTATTCAACGTAATTAAAAAATAAATAAATAAAATATGAATTTAAAGACTAATTGTTGTTAACCTCTTTTTATCCTCTTTGCTCTTACTTTACGCTTTTCTTTTGTAGCCACATAATTGTAAATCCAGATCTAGTATAAAAAATTTTAAATTATTTACTTGTTTCCTGTAGATATATCATTCTGAATGTTATATTATCTAGGGTAAGTTCTGTATATCAAAAATGAATAAATAGAACTAAAGTTTGATGCATAGGCATTCATTTAGGCAATTATTCTATTTCCATCGTTTAAACTCAACCAACTTGGGTGAAATTTGGGCATGATCTGGGAATATCCTTTTTTATCAATAAAAATATAAAATTACTATGGCAGAAATCAGCATTCTTGTATCAGCTCTAGCCGGTATGGGATCATTTTTATCTCCATGTATACTACCTATCCTGCCTGCTTTTATCTCATATTTATCAGGAACAACACTTCGGGAAATTACTATGCAAAATGATAGCAAGAAATCATTGGATAATAAAAATTTCCAAAATCCGACTGAGATCTATGATAATAACAGCAAAAAATCGTTAACTCTTCAAAGGTCTGTTAGACTGGGTATATTTTTAAATACTGTATATTTTGTCCTTGGATTCTCTTTAGTATTTTCGGTTTTAGGTGTTTTTCTCAATAGTGTTCTTGTAAATATAGGTACCGGTTTTCAAAACTCACTCCAGATAATAGGAGGACTTGTGATCATATCTTTTGGAGTGTTTTTAATACTATCATCAAAAATCACAAATTTAAATTTTGAAAAAAAATTAACTAAAATCCCCAAATTTAAAACAAGTTATATAACCTCATTTATATTTGGAATTGCCTTTGCTGCAGGATGGACACCATGTGTTGGACCAATTTTGGGAAGTACATTTACATTAGCTGCCACTGCCCCAGGTGAAGCCTATAACCTGCTATTAGCATATTCATTAGGTCTTGGAATTCCTTTTTTGATAACTGCTGCTTTCTTTTCAAGAGCTACAAAATTGATAAAAAAGATGCTTAAATATCTAAAGTATTTCAATCCTGTAATGGGTGCGTTCTTGATAATTCTTGGAATTCTCATCTTCACCAATCAATTGAA
>JBHIVA010000127.1:0-4445 GCA_042138015.1 Nitrososphaeraceae archaeon
AAATAAGTAATTTTTGGGGAAAGATTGGTGATTTCACTCAATTTATTGTTGGAGTAATTACAGGTCTTTCTCCTTGGATATATAATGTTCTAAAAAATAAGAAACATAAAAGAACAAGAAAATAAATCTCTTTAGACTTTATTAAATCGCTAATTTGTTTTTAGTTCTTTATTTCATAAATATTTAATATTTAGAAGAAGAACACTCATTTGATGAATAAGGGTTCGAGTCCACTCCCGGCGCTGAATCCTTCCTGATTGAGTAGTACATGTACTTATGTCACTGCTTCAACTCTATTCCATGTATCTTGAAGGTTAAATAATATCCTTAGTTGTTTTCACAATTACATCTAAAAATAATCCAATGGTAATTATCTATAATACCACATCAAATGAATTTGATGATATCCTACCCATTGTTGAAAAAATGATTGATTCTATTAGTGATCCTATTTTTGGTTAATAATTTCCCCCCTTTTTGTTAATTGATGGATGGAGATATATCAAATAGAATAATTTCATAATTATTTCAATTATTAATTTATAAAATAACTAGATAGTTAACGATATATCTGTCCCCTTATTTCACCTTCTGGATGATCTCTACTTTGAACATATACGTATGAGTCACCAGATTCAATTAATTCTATCAATTCATGTAAAGATGACCCTTTTAATGGACCTTTCAAATCTTTTTCTTTTAAAATTCCCTCAACTGATAAGCCAGGTCCCTCTCTACAATGTCCTTTGCCTTTTTTCTCATCACATAAAGATAAAACGGTTGGACCATCTTGTCCGGGCTTTCCTAGATGTATCTGAATTATTTCTACATCATCACCTTCTTCATAACTTAAACCTTCTAAAAATACTTCATATTGTAACTCACTAACATAAGGATCAAATGAAAGATAAACTACACCATGAGAATTTCTGTCGTAATATGTATATTCATTATCAGATACGAGTTGATATGGATCTAATTGAGCAACAAAATCAATCCCATAATTTTCAAAAGCATCTACCTTTTGTTCCATTAAATGTAATAATAGTTCAAATGAAATAAAAGAAGATAACAAGATAAATGTTAATATGAATATTTTTATATTCATTATTTACTAATAAGATATTGAATATTTAAGAAATTAGAAATATTATCCTGTTAAATGAAATAGGAAGCGAAATATATAATATGACCTAGTATAAACGATCATATAATTATTAACATTGAAAAAGATATTTTGTTTTTAAATAGATGGTTTGATTAAAAATTAGTAATATATTATATTATCTCTTGTTTTTCTCTAATTGTTATGTTCTTTCACTTAGAATAAATAATTGATCATATCTTGTCTTTCTCTTAATGATTGGTTTATAATTTGCAGTTCCTTTACTCTTGTTTCTAGATCTGCTACTTGTCTTTCTAGTTCAGGAAAATTTAGTAAAGTGAAATATCGATATATATTTTTAAATATATAAATACCAAAATGACCAATAAACCAATCAATAATCTGAAAATCCTAAATTAGAAATCCTATATATACACCTTTACAAACCCTCTAAAGGAATACATTTCTCATTAGTAGTATACTCTTATTAGTCATTATTCCAAAATATAATCTACAATTGTTAGACGTAGATTCTAATCACAACCCTCACAGAACTTTATTATTTATTAGAAATTTCATAATTAAAAATTTATGAAATTCTGTTGAATTATTAGAATTATATTAATTATTATTAAAAATTAATTCTAACAAATCTATCTACATAAGAGATTACAAAATCTATAATAACTATCCTTTTTCATAGTAACTATTATACTATAAACTTTCTAATTTAAATAATATCATAGTTAATATAATCAGAAATGAGAAAATTGTATGTTGTATTTTTTATCACATTATTATCAATGCTATTTGTATCATATTTTAATAACACTTCATTTTCCCAAGATAACTCATCTGCAATAGAGAATATTGGTCTAGAGATAAATTAACTTGCACCTAATTTTAACCTCCTAGACCCTGTTAACGGCAAGATATCAAAAGAAACTTTTCTTGGTAAACCATTATTCATTTTTTTTACATCTACTTGGTGCACACCTTGTCAGATAGGTGCTGAAAATTTAGCAAAATTTGACAATGAAATTGGAGGAGATTTACTTAATGTGTTAATTGTGTTTGTAGATGAAAGTGAAGCAAATAGTCAGTTTATAGACTGGAAAAAGAAATTTGGAAATGATGATTGGTATGTCGCAAAAGGGATAGATATGGCAAAGATATACGATATAAAATTTCTCGATACGAAATATATATTTGATAAAGAGGGGATAATAAAATGGATCGATTTAAAACCATTAGAATACAATATTTTGGATTCATTATTTAGAGAATTATTATAGGAAACATGAACCATATTCCTCTTCTAACAGCGATAAAGGAAAAACCATTAATAGTAATTATATTTGCTTTAATTATATTTTTTATTACTACTCTCATTCAAAGTTTCAATACAACTTTAGCGTTCCAAATATGGTTCAGAGATTTAATTGAAAAGCCTGTAAATTCTATCTTATATTTATCTTTTTCGACGTTATTTGGCTCATTCATTGCATTATATCTTTTTTCAAGAAATAAATGCATAGAATGTAAAACGGAAAATAATTTTAAAAAGGCATCTATTGGATTTAGTGGTTCCTTTGTTGGATTTTTTATAGGTGTTTGTCCAGCATGTTTTTCTCTAATAGGGTTTATGATACCACTAGGAACTAGTATATTCCTTACTACCTATGCTCCATTGTTTATTTTAATTTCAATTCTCATTATTTTATTTTCAATTTATAAGTTGGGAGGTTTTAAAAAACTTGAAATAATTTCCTAAAACAAAAAAGAAATATAACCTGATATTAGTAAAAATGTTTAACAGAAATTTGTTTAATTTATATTCTATATGAACTAATCAATTTGGATTTAATAACAATCAATGAAAGTTTTGCCAGCAACAACAAAAATCAAATTTGCAACTAGGACATTCAGTCAAAGATTTGCTTACTTTACATTCATTGGTGTCACATAAACAATCAGCACATTTCATATAGTTATTTTAATATTCCTAAATAAATATATTTTTGCTTTTATTATTAAGATTAAATTATTTACATAATTTTCAGTTAATCCATAATTTTACATAAATAAAGTATCCATAAAAATTGTAAATTTAATTAAGAGCCTATCCCAAAAATCGATAGGAATATAGCTCATTAGTTTATTATCATATCTATTAATGATAAAGAATAAAAAGTATGTTAGAACTATTACAACTATTCCAGACGATTTATGGAATGAAATTAAAAATATTTTACCTGGTGAGAAACCAGAGAATACAATAGGTCGTCCAATAGTTCCGTATAGAAAAGTATTTGATGGCATAGTATTTGTCCTGAGAACTGGTTGTCAATGGAAAATGTTACCTAAAGAATATGGTTCTGGTTCAACATGTCATAGAAGATATCAGGAATGGAGAGAATCAGGTATATTTGATAAATTATGGACCAGATTACTGAAATTATATGATAAAAAGATAGGAATCAAATGGGACTGGCAATCACTGGACAGTATCTCTATAAAATCACCTTTAGGGGGGCGATGACTGGACATAATCCCACTGACAGGAGTAAATTAGGAAGCAAAAGACATATTTTAACAGATAAAGATGGTATTCCTCTGTCTCTTTTTATAACATCTGCAAATACTCACGATGTTACTGTTGCAGCAAATACTATTGCAATGTTGTTATCAAAAGACCGTCATCATTATCCAAATACAAACATAAACAGAATATATGTCTTGATAAGGCATATCATTCCATAGAAGTAGAACAAGAAATAATCAAAAGAGGATATATTCCACATATACGTCATAGAAGAGAAGAAAAAAAATTATTACATAAAAAACAGCCTGCTAGAAGATGGGTTGTAGAGAGAACAAATTCATGGCATAATAGATTCAGGAAATTGTTTACAAGGTATGAAAAGAAAGATGACAACTACTATGGTCTTGTGGAATTGGCGAATAGTATTATTATTTACAGGAGGTTAATTTTGGGATAGGCTCTAAAAGAGAATTTCAATTTATTATTGAGGATTTATTTTATTTTTCTGTCTTTTTCGATCATAGAACATGAACACGTTGCAACTACAGTTCCTTTCAACGATATAGCCCATTGTAACATAGGTATTATAGCCTTTCTTAGAGTTTTTCCTTTCTCTGTAAGACTATATTCTACTCTTGGTGGTATTTCATTGAATGATTCTCTGTTGATTAAATTATAATTAACTAATTCTTTTAGTGTATCTGATAGAGTCTTTGGACTAATTTTGTTTAATTCCTTCATAAGATCATTATATCTTATATGCACATGATTTCCTATCTCGTTTATTATTAACAG
>JBHIVA010000128.1:0-4415 GCA_042138015.1 Nitrososphaeraceae archaeon
ATCTTTTGGCGTGTTTTTAATACTATCATCAAAAATCACAAATTTAAATTTTGAAAAAAAATTAACAAAAATCCCTAGATTTAAAACAAGTTATATAACCTCATTTGTATTTGGAATTGCCTTTGCTGCTGGATGGACTCCATGTGTTGGACCCATTTTGGGTAGCACATTTACGTTAGCTGCCACTGCGCCAGGCGAAGCCTATAATCTGCTATTAGCATACTCGTTAGGGCTTGGAATACCTTTTTTGATAACTGCTGCTTTCTTTTCGAGAGCTACAGTATTGATAAAAAAGATGCTTAAATATCTAAAGTATTTCAATCCTGTAATGGGTGCGTTCTTGATAATTCTTGGAATTCTCATCTTCACCAATCAATTGAACATTCTAGGAAATTTTCCACTAGCAAATGAGATAATCAATTTAGAAAGAGGCATTTGATTCTGATGAATAGAGATAATACAAGTGCAATTGTTACCGCTATTGCAGTAATATCTTTAATAGCTGGATTCGCTATTTATTTTAATACTCAACCGAACACAACCCCCTCAGATGAATTTATACCTTTAATTGGACAAAAAGATGAAAATGGAACATTTATAGATATCGATAAATCACAATTTAAAAAAGCAAAAGATTTCACTCAAATTTCTGAATACATCAATACAGGACCAATATCTATTGCAGACCTGGAAGATAAAGTCATATTACTTGATTTTTGGACCTACAGTTGTATAAATTGTATAAGAACAATACCACATCTCAATGAATGGTATGACAAATACTCTGATAAAGGATTGGCAATCATAGGAATACATACACCTGAATTTGAATTTGAGAAAAATACAGAAAATGTAGAATCTGCAGTTCAAAAATTTGGAATAAAATATCCAATATTACAAGACAATGATAAAGGGACTTGGAAAAAATATGAGAATAACTATTGGCCACGAAAATATTTGATTGATGATGAAGGATATATTAGATATGACCATATAGGAGAAGGAGCCTATAATGAAACCGAGAAAGTTATTCAAGCTCTTTTAACTGAAAGGGCTGCACATATGGACATAAAAAATATCAGTTTTGATGACCTCAAGAATATATCTAAAACTACCAACGAATCAAATCTAGAATACAAAGATGTTAATTTCTCCAAAATAAAAAGCCCAGAGCTATACTTTGGATATGAGTTTGCAAGATCATCTTTAGGCAATGTAGAAGGATTTAAGCCTAATCAGGTTGTCTCCTATGCCATTGAAGATTCGGAAATACAACCTAATTTGATATATTTAGAAGGAAATTGGAAAAATAATCCAGACCATATGGAATTGCAAGGTAATAACGGAAGTATTGTATTAAAATATGATTCAAGGGCAATAAACATAGTTGCAGGTGGAAATGGAACTTTCACAGTAACACAAGATGGAATTTTAGTAAAAGATGACCAAAGTAAAGATTCATCTAATGATGGTATTTTTATCATAGATGGACAGAGGTTATATAATTTGGTAACAAACAACGATTATGGAGAACATACAATAAAAATAGATGTAAAAGGAAAAGGATTCCAAATATACACATTTACATTTGGTTAACTGGTAGAAAAATGAAAGTGACAAGAATTTGAAATTGAAATTGAAGTTGAAATGGAAATAGAAATAGAAATAGAAATGGAGACAAAGATGATGATATAGATATGGAAAACCTAATGGAGATAAATGTTATTGTAAGTATAGCTACAATAATTATCTCGGGGATTTTGTTATATTTATACTCCAAAATATATTCAAAAATGAAGGCATCATTTACAATAGGATTAATGTTTTTTGCTAGTATGATTATTCTACAAAATTTAATTGTTGTCTATGCATATTTTACTATGGCTCCTTTGTACGGAGAAGGACTTTTACCGTATCTTTTATTCATTCATGTAGCTGAGCTTGCAGGGGTTGCAGGTCTTTTGAAGATTACGCTATAAATAAATGATCGTAATGAAACACACATATTTACAGCAAAAATTCTCAATAGGGATAAAAATAAAAAATTATTTCAGATCTTATAACAATATGACGTCAGAAACACTGATTTATAATCTAGAGAAAACCTTGATCATTTTATAATATTTATGATGTTTAATGCCTGACCATGAAATAAAACGATTGTTATGGTACCTTTTTGCGGGAACTAGGGGTGGTGAAAACCGTATAAAAATTCTTGATTTACTTATTAAAAATCCGTCAAACATAAATCAACTTTCCGAAAATTTACAATTAGATTATAAAACAATTAAACATCATATTCACATCTTAGAAAGAAGTAACTTGATCACCAGAATAGGTAACAAATATGGAATATTATATTTTATTTCAAATTATATCGAAAGAATATTGGGTCTTATTATGAGATAAAGAGAAGGTTACTTGATAAGAGATAATTGTCTTTCAAAGAATTATAATACAAATACATATGAATTATAAATCATTATGAAGATTTTTCAATGTTCTACTCATATTTACTGAATATATGCGTGTTATGTTGAAAATAAATTTATTATAAAAGTATCTTTATATCTTAGAAATTATTGTTATTAGTAGTTCAATGAAAACAGGTTTAGGATTATCTTTAGCGATTAGTATTGTATCATTATTAACCTTAACAATATTAGGCGTATACAATAATAATATTAATTTCATATTTGCAGATGAAACCATACTCGATGCACAGGATTACAATTATGTAATAATTGGTACAGATGAGAAGGATAGACTAGGAGGTTCAAATTTTAAAGATATAATACTTGGATTGGAGGGAAATGACAGAATAAAAGCAAAAGGCTCTTCAGATTATATTGACGGAGGTATAGGAAAAGATAGAATTGAAGGACATAATGGTAACGATTGGATTTTTGGTAATTCTGGAAGCGATATAATTGAAGGAAATGCCGGTCATGATTATATTGATGGAAATACTGCAGATGATTTGATTCAAGGAAATTCTGGTAATGATAATATACTGGGGTATAGCGGTGAAGATATAATTCAAGGGAACAGAGGACAGGATACCATTTACGGGGAGAGAGGCGATGATAGGATTGAAGGTAATTCCGGAAGTGATTGGTTGGATGGTGGTTCCGGTAGGGACCTCTTAATCGGTGGATCAGGCAATGATGTTTTATGGGGAAAAAGCGGAAAGGATATATTAATTGGTGGTTCTGGTGCTGATGAGTTTCACTGTGGAAAAGGATTTGACATTATTTTAGATTATAATCCATTTGATGGAGATAAAAAGTCAAAGTCTTGTGAAGTATTTTAGTAAGAAAAACTTATTTCTTTATTTTTTTCTTTTTACATTCTTCTTATTCAAGAATATTGAAATTATTTACTAAACTCATTTTATAATATAGCATTGTAATAAAAATAAAGTTGCTAGCAAAACTACCAATTTTTCATCTTACAATACTTTTTGTTATGAATTTAATCTAGCACTTAACTTGCTTTGAAATTTGAAATTTAAAGGTTAATACGTACTCATCAAGTGATATTATTTATTTTGGATTATCAAATCACGTAGTTTTAGCTTGGGGATATTGTAGGATTGTTTATATTGAAGTATTGTTATTGTTTAACAAAAAAATGAAATCAAAAATCTTTATTCTAAATATATTAATTTTAAGTATTCTTCTTCTCATCGTACCTGACCTGAGATCTTCGGATGTAATAGGTCAAAGAGACAGATCCTTTGCTGGAGGGGAAGCTCCATTTGTTCCACCATCACCAGCCGAACGAGTAGGTTCTCTGCCGCTTGATGGATTTGAATTTGATGATGATGGTCAAGGAGATGACGAATCAATTGATAAAGATGAATTTCCAATTTTGACACAACAGGAAATAAATAACTTTGTAAGCGATGATCCAGACCTTATAGATCTAAATCGATCAAATATATTGGATACAACAATATCCTCTGATCCGATTTCAAGTATAGTTCAAGAAATTGTAAAAAATGAGACTATAATAAAAGATGAAGAAGATTTATCTGATTCTGATTTAAAATCACAGATAAAATTTCAAAACCAGGATTTAGCGGAACTATTACAAGCACAAGATTTGGCTCCTGAACCGGAAAATCAAACTAATGTAGAGTTAAATGAAACCGAAGATGAAGTTCCATTTAATATTACTGATGATTTTGAGATAGAAGAGGACGAGATTTCATTAAATGAAACTCTTGATACAGAAGTTATAGATTTTATCGATCAAACCAAGAATTCAACTCAACCATCTGTTCCGCCAGCTAATGAAACTGGGATAGCAGATGAGACTATTGATGGAGAAATACAACCATCTGTTCCGCCAGCTAATGAAACTGGGATAGCAGATGAGAATATTGATGGAGAAATACAACCATCTGTTCC
>JBHIVA010000129.1:0-4331 GCA_042138015.1 Nitrososphaeraceae archaeon
ACTACAACATGCTGTTTCAAGATGAACTGGCCAGAGAGACCAAACTCTTCCCCAGTTTATTGCATACCCTAGGGGTTGATCAAGCGCATTAACTAGAACATCACTAACCTTACTAACTAACACATTGAAATTTGAAGGATTAATTAATTCTTTTAACATTCACAATCGACCGACTACATATAATATATCGTCTTCATATAATTTATTTATTTGCACAATAATTTAGATAAGAATTTAGAATCAAAAATATACTTGGATCTATTTTTATACGAACATTAAGGTTTTGTGTTTTTATATAATACAAAGACTATTATAAATAATGAGGGACACTGTCCCATAAATTTTCAATTGAATCATATTTAATTTAATAAATATTAAATATGCTGAATAATCATTTTATATTTATGGAATTAAATTACGATTATCCGCTTTATAGACCCCCTTCTGAAGCTAATTCTATGATTTTTCAAGTAACTCTAGGATGCTCTTTTAATAAATGTTCATTCTGTAATATGTACCGAACAAAAGATTATTCAGAAAGACCATGGGATGAAATCAAGTTAGAAATAGATCTTTCTTCAAAGTATTATCCTGACACAAAGAGAATTTTTTTGGCAGATGGAGATGCTCTAAACCTATCTACCGAAAGATTGGTTCAAATAATTGAATATCTATACAAGAAGTTTCCAAATATAGAAAGAGTTTCTTCCTATGCTATGCCCAAAAATTTACTACAAAAATCTGATAGGGATCTAAAAAAACTGAAAAATGCCGGCTTAAGTATGTTTTATGTAGGTATTGAGAGTGGAAATGATGTAGTCCTGAAAAAAGTAACTAAAGGTGCTACTTTCAAAACAATTATTGAAAGTTGTAATAAAGCCATGAATAACGATTATATCTTATCATGTATGGTAATATTAGGTTTGGGAGGTACTACCTATTCCAAAGAACATATTATTGATACCGCTAAGGTTTTAGGAGAAGTATCACCTAATTTTGTTGGTGCATTAAACTTACAACTAGAAGATGGGGTATATGAAGAATTTATGACTAAATATGCAGAACCATTTACATTTTTGAACGATTCTCAAATTTTAGATGAATTAGAACTTCTTGTTTCAAATATAAATCCTAAAAGAGAAATTATTTTTAGAGCGAATCACGCCTCAAATGTATATTCGATTAAGGGAACACTTCCTCAGGATAAATTAAAAATTATTAACTTAATTAAAAATCTCAGAGAACATCCAGAGATGTTAAAACCTAAGATGTTAAGAAGATTTTAAAGAATTCTAATCTGCGTTACAAAAAAAATCACTTTATTATTTACCTGAATTAAGTTATGTTTAGGTTCGCAACAGTACATAAACCTTATAACCATTATTAGAATGCTAGAATCTACTATTTCTAAGACCTGAGACCTTGGTATATTATTTTGTAATATTCAATTTGAAAAAAATTAATTAGGTAAATCTATATCATATAGAGTGTGTAAAATATTTAGAATACTCTGAAAAAAATTGAATAAATATTTAATTGTATAGAGGTCTTTTAAATGAATTGATGATAACAGAATGTTCAGTTAGGTTCTATTTTAACCTAGTATTAGTATTTTATGTATGCTATTAGTATTTAGTACTACAATTTATTTCAAAATTATTTTATAATATATAATAGAATTTGACCATATCATCTCTACTTTTTCTGAATATAATTAAATAACAAAATAATCAATCAAGCAAATTTACTTTATGAAGGAATAGTTGTTTTAAATCTTAATATTGCTCCAATTTTACCAAGACTAGCTAGTTGAATACCTTCTTCAGTTTTTCCTGACAGTACCTCTAATCTAGAACCAGTCGCAATTGCTAATTCTTCTAAAAATTCTATTATATCTTGTTCATTAGCTTCAAGATCATTACCTCCTCCACAGGAAGGACAAGGTTTAGATAAAAGTTCTTGTTTAACGGTCACTAAATCTCCTCTTTCGATAAACTTTTCTTGTATAGCTGAACATTTGTTACATTTTATTTCCAATCGTACAAAGGTAATATCATCAGTAACAATAACTAAATCCACTATTCCATTTCTAAGGGAAGATATTACATCAAATATACCATATATACCAAGACCATTTCCAGAATATACTTCACCTATAAATTTTTTTATAATGTTCTTTTCTTCCATCAATCTATATTCAGTCATAATTCCTTGTTCATTGACTTTATCAATTAGTTCTCTAACTCCTTCACTCCCAGAATAAGATGAATCTAAGACTGCAATAACATTGTTTTGTAATCGGTAATCAAGATATTCTTCTTTCAAAAAGTAATCCTTTGTCGGACCAGGACCCCCTAAAATAATTCCTTTCACATTAAATTCATCGATAAAAATTTTATGAGCATAGTCAGCTACTCTTCTATAGTATTCATTGAGCTCATTATCTCGGAGTCTTTCAAATCTTCTTGCTGATTGACCACCTTGCCTATGCTTTCCGGCTACGCCAGAAGTTAAAGATTCTACTACTTCCCACCTATCGCCTGTTAATATACCCAATCCAGCCTCTTGGGTATCTATGGACAATATGGCAATGACTTTATCATCTTTCATCATGTCTTTTAAATGATCTATCCAAAAATGGTCATCACATCGATAAAGGTTGATTTTGATAGGTTTTGGAGGATCTATGGGAAAAATTTCAATTTTCTCTGTTCCAAATCCCTTTCCAGTAGGAATAGCACCGCAGAAGATTACTAGTCCATTCTCTGGAGGTTCCTTGTATAGTTTTAGATATTCAATTGTCCTGCTTAGAGCATCCTGTACATGGGTTCTTGTTAGGTCTGATTTGATGTTAGAAGCCGTACCAGCTTCGTTTTTAAGTTGTGACATGATATCGTAAATTTGTTTATTAGGAGGAATATAGACGGTAACAAGTTCTGTACCGTGACCACTAATGTTTCCTAGCTTATTTATCATTTTATTCAATTTATAGCGTTTAACTGAATTCCATTTAATTTGAGAAGAAGATGACATTTAACAAGTTATAAAAATAAATCGCAAGACTATTTTATTGTTATTATGTAAAGATATTCACTTTTATCATTATTAGATATGATTCCTATTGTATAGGTTAAGATCTTAAATATTAACCCAATCAATAAATAACATGCTTCCCAGCTTGGAATATATCAAACAAACGAGAATCAAATTAGGGATCACACAAAGAAAACTTGCGACTTTATCAGGAATAAGCACATCTATGATAAATCAGATAGAAACTGGGAGATGTAAACCAAGTTATGATACTGCAAAGAAAATCTTTGAAATTTTAAGCTCACTCGAAGGACAATCTTCAAAGAAAGCAGGTGATCTTTGCTGTAGAAAAATAATCGTTGCTCAAAGGAAGGATTCTTTGTATAGTATAGTAGAAAAAATGAGGGTGAATTTCGTAAGTCAAATACCGGTTTTTGATGATCAAAAAATTGTAGGAATTGTATCAGAAGATAGTTTTGCTAAAAAAATGGTAGAAAATGGCGAAAAAGATCTAAAAAATATGACAACAGAAATGATAATGGAACCCCCACCTCCCCTAGTAGACTCTTCTACGCCAGCAAAAGCGCTTGTTCCATTAATTAGATTTGCAAAATGTATTCTTGTAACTGAAAAAGGAAATGTCATTGGAATTATTACAACCACAGATATTCTCAAAATGGTTGAGTAGGAAAATATAGATATTTATTTAGAGTTTTTCTAGACCAATACAACAATCTGCGCAGCTCATACATTCTTTGCATAGATTCAGTTGGCTAGAGTGATTAAGAACTGTTCCACATAAAGCACATTGTTTTTCACTCATAATATATGAAGATTTAATAAACTATTTATATTAATCTATTTCCATTTCATGGTCGTTTAATTTACTTAACAAGCCGTTCTAAATACTTCGTGTTTCTTGAGAGAATTTTTGAATATAATATAGGATTTAAAAGAAAAAATAATGGATGTTTTATATCTTCATCAAATCACTATCACATATGTGCTGGATATACTATTCCTCTGGTGGTGGACAATTTCCATCACAAATTACCTCAATTGCAGTATCTTCATTTAAAGCATTTTGTAATGTTGTAACTAATTCAGATAATTTCAGAATAAGTTCTTCATTATGGAAATTTTCTTCAATGTATTCAATTACTCCTGTCAAATCAAATTCCGCAGCTATTTCTATATCGTCACATGTAGGACATTTTGTATATGGATCTTTAGCGTATGGATCTTTAGCGTATGGATCTTTAGCGTATTGATCTTTAGCGTATGGATCTTTAGATTAT
>JBHIVA010000130.1:0-4163 GCA_042138015.1 Nitrososphaeraceae archaeon
AAAAATTAATTCTAACAAATCTATCTACATAAGAGATTACAAAATCTATAATAACTATCCTTTTTCATAGTAACTATTATACTATAAACTTTGTAGTTTAAATACTTTATTTTCTATAGTAATAGGGATTTGAATTTCAATAATCAAAACTATAAGAATAAAAGAAAAAATGAAATTATTATTTTTTCTATAATAACTATAATTTTTGCTGGAGTCTCTGTTAACTTTTTAATATTTGGCTCTTTAAAAATTATTGAATTCACATTTTATAAAAATTTTTTATTACTTCCATCTATCATAATACTATTTATCATTATAATTTATTCATATTATAAAATAAGACCATTTTTTCAAAATCTTGTTACAGGACTATGGATAGGAGCAATTGCTACTTTGGAATTAGAATTAATAAGAATTCCGTCATATATGTTATTTAATTAGTTACCAGGTGATGATATGATAATGATGCTAGGAGTATTGTTAATTGAACTAGCATCTTAACCAATGGAATTTATGAAAATCATGACCAGTAATACAGAAGTAGTCCAATCTATGATGATCAGCATATTTTTTGTAGGAACGTTATATCATTTTTGGAATGGTGCTACGTTAGGAGCAATTTATGCTATGGTAATGGGTAAAGGTAAATGGTATTATGGAATAGTTTGGGGATTTATAATACACATGAGTATGATGTTGGCTCCTTGGCTTGTAATGATGTTTGAACCTTTTGGAATCAAATTTGGTGATGGATATAATATCTTTATTGCTTCATTTCTTGCTCATATTCTCTATGGATTTATAGTAGGAGTATTGGCTCATAGATTTATAAAAAATGATTCCTTTTCACTCATCAAAATGAAAACATAGAAGTTAAGAGTAAATAAATCATGTTGAAATAAATAATTTTCATTGCTAATTGCTCTAATTGATTTGTAGTAGTTTATTTCATAAATATTTTAATACCTGATAGTAGAACCCACATTTGATGAATAATGGTTCGAGTCCTACTCCAGACACTTAATTTGTGGAGTCATTTAGAAATAAGTTATACCATCATTTCAATCCTAGTTCGAATAAAACAAAGGAAATGCAATAATTTGCATAATTTATGAATTGAACCAGTTGATTAGTTCTAGAAATTTAGTTCTAATGAAATTTTTGTAAATTATATAATAAATTAATATCATTAATATATTATTTTAAACAAATGAGCAAATCATCTAATGCTAAATCGCGAATTAACTCTACTGCATCTCATGGAAGTAGAATGTACAACAAAAGACGTTGTAGTTGGATAGAAAATAATAATCCTCTCATGATAGATTATCATGACAAGGAGTGGGGTGTACCGATACATGACGATCGTACTCTCTTTGAATTCTTAATTCTTGAGGGTGCCCAAGCAGGTCTTACTTGGCAAACCATTTTAAATAAGCGTGAAAACTACTGGAGAGCGTTTGATGGTTTCCATGCTTACAAAATCGCTCGTTATGGAATCGAAGACGTACATCGACTTCTTGCTGATTCTGGTATTATCCGTAATCGCTTAAAGATTACATCTACAATTCAGAATGCCAAAGTATTTTTAGAAATTCAAAAAGAATTTGGTACATTCGATACTTATATCTGGCATTTTGTAGAAGGCAGACCCATCAATCACAAAATCAAAACAATTAAAGATATTCCAACCAACACTAAGGAATCCAATATAATGAGCAAAGACTTGATCAACCGCGGTTTCAAGTTTGTCGGACCTACTATCTGTTATGCCTTTATGCAGGCAGTCGGTATGGTAAACGATCATGAGATAAAGTGCTTCAGATACAAAGAGTATTGAAAAGACTTGTATACACTCATTTTATAATGATCTTTCCATATATCTTAACTAAGGATAAAGGGTATTCTCTTGTCGAGAAACGGAAAACTCTACTATGAACGCCTGTATGTTTCTATGTTAATTCTTGAACCAAATTTGAATAAATAAAATTATGTAGGTTTTCTTTTAAGTCTGCTAAGCTATTTTATTGATAATTATTGAATTTAGATAATGTTTATTACTTTTTAGTTAATTATATTGTATAAAAGTCCAAATAATTCTTAGGCAAGTCGCAAATGAAGAGCGAAATTTATTATATTTTATCAAATTCTCAAATTGAAAGAAAATTAGATTTCGTTTTATCCTTCCAAATCTATAATAACAATGTCTTTAATAATGTTATACTACAATTTTTAGATATAATAATGGTATAAAAATAAAATTAAAAAATTCAATATTACCTTTCTAAGAAATAAATAAATTTTTTATGCATATGTTATCTTCATGCAAAGAATAGAGGAGTTACAAGAAACAGAGGATTCACAAGAGTCAAGATTCTGTATAGAATGTAATTCCGAATTGTTATCATCATGGTCTGAACTAGGGACACCATTCTGTGAAGAATGTTTTTTTAATACTGGAATGGACTGAACTAAGTATTTAGTTTAAGTTGTATAAATGACTATACATTTGTGGATATTATTTATTTTATATAAAATAAATAAATTATCTTATAGGCATCCAATATATTTTTTTCATATAATTCCTAAATGGAGGTTTTCTTTAGCAAATTTATAATTTTCTAAAAACTTTTTCAAAACATTATTATTTTGAATATTGTTATCTAATACTTTAATTTTCAGACTAATATAACATTTTTGCCTTTTTAGAACTAAAGATTTTTTATTATTTAATTCAAACTTGCATGATTTAGTTTAAATTAGAAAGAACAATTAAAATTAAAAAATTTAATAAAAAAATATAAATTTAAATATTAACTCAAGGAGGTATTTTTAATGATAACAAAAAATCCATCAAAACTCTTAATAATCCTGATAGGATTAGGTTTACTGACCTCTGTAGGTTACGTTTCCTTACCTGGAATACCTGAATCATTTTCCCAATTAGAGGGAACAGAAAAATCAAAATCTCAATCTAACGTGCATATAACAAAACAGGGTACAAACTCTTATGCATTATCAAAAAGTTCCTCACAAGTTGGTTCCTTTCATACTACATATGACATATTAGGAACTGTTTCATCTATTAAAGAATCAAAGGATTTGATAACCTCTACATTAGTTAATGACTACGATAAATCTCCATTTATTGGTTATGTAATTGCCCAGAAAAGTAAATCAAGTTCAGATTTACCTGGTTTAGCAAATCCATTTGCAGATAAAGCAACAATCAATAAGAAAATTGGTAATGAAATTCACAGTTCAATAGATTCAACAAACAAACTAAAAACCAAAAATGCGGTAATAAAATGTAATTTTGGAATGGAGATAAGTAAATGGAATTGTAGTACACATGGCCTACTGGACTAATAACATATAATATTTTTTATCAATCTTAAAGTTAAAAGTTTCTTGTGAAAAATATCTTTTCCAATAACTATTTGAATATAAAACTACTTAAGCTTGTTTGAAAGGAAGATATTGGAATTTTCTATATTTGTAATGTCAAAGAGAAATAATTATTTTTTTGTTTCATTTAATTTAAAATCACTAAAAAATTTGACAACTACAGGACCTAAGACATTCAAAATATCTAAAATAAAAGAGATCTGAAATGGTAATAAGGAACTATTTTGTTGTGCAACAAACCTTGCATTTTCCAATGCGTCTTTAAGTGAAGATCCTTCAGATAAGGACCTCAAAAATTCATATGTAACTTTCTGACCTAATGGAGTTTTTAATAGTTGTGGAGTAAGAAGATCTGTCCTCTTCTTAATATTATCGGACATTTCTTTTTATGAGTGGATTTGCTTTATTAATTTATCAATTATATTGTGGATAATTTCAGTAAAGGAAAATAGATCGTTCAAATAAATTCTGTTTTAATACCTATTTCATAACCATTGTATGAATATGGATTAGCACTTCTAGAACAGTGCATATTTCTTGGAATCATTTATCGTCAAACTGCTTCATATAGTAAGAATAAATAGACAAAATATTTTCACATTTACAGAATATTCTAAATCTTTTCTATTTTTGTGTTTTGGTTTTTTTTCCAGCCTGCACTATTCCCTTAGCAGTACCAACTCCAATAACTCGTTGATCCTTGAGATATTCTATCAATGTTTCCAATATCTTTCGTGTATCATAGTCCTCAGGAA
>JBHIVA010000131.1:0-4059 GCA_042138015.1 Nitrososphaeraceae archaeon
CAAAAAAACATTATCTCTTAATTTATTCTGATGATGATTCCATCTTAAGGTTACTAAAATCTATGGATAGACTTGCAAGAGAGAGCGATTTGTTTAGATGTTTTTGTGGTCCTCCTTATTCTATTTCTACCAAGTATTTATCTAAACTCAATTGGTATGATGGAACAGTAACACCTTATTGTTATAATGAAACGACAACAATCCAAAGAGATAGCAAAGGGCATAAGCAAAGTAAACAACAGCAACAACAACAACAGAACCAAATTCAAAGTCAAAAAGGTATTATGAATTACTGTGGCAAAGTTATGGAAAATATAGCAACAAAAGCAAATAACAAACAAGTTTGCTGTATTGATTTTCTGGTAAATGATATAGCAAGATCTTCATTACAACAAGCATTAACAATTGAAAAAGCTTATGATGACAGCAGAATTCCAGGACTTATGTATTGTACATACAAAATGGAAACTTTGTTAAATTCAGAGATAAAAGACCTTGTAGAATTATTTGAAGGACATGACCAAGTCTTTATACTAAAGCAAGATGATGTTTATAAACTTCATATCACAAAGGAAAATGTACATAAACTTTTCTTAGATTAATTGTTTCTACTAATGAAAACTATATACAAGTTAGTAGGACCGTCCTACATGGAGGATTCAACTCCCGACGTGACTGTAGATTTCTACAACTCACCTACATACAGATACTTAACAACAATTATTTGCCATATATAATCAGGGAGTTCATAGAAAGAAAGATTCATTATTTCATAGCTAAAAGATACATATATAAGATGCTATGACGGTGTAAGAGCAAATACTACTGTTGAGGTTAATATAAGGAATAGTAAGATACAGTCATGAAAATATGTTTTTTCCTCTAAAAAAGTTCTTTAATATATATCTAAATGACAAAATTGAAACTTATGGCAACAAGCGATGACTAATCAATTGGACAAAAATTCTTTAGCCTCAAAAAATCCTGTAAGATCTTTAGAAAGTCGGTTGCAAAATATTCCTAATATTTCAAAGTCAAGTGTTGAAAATTTCTTACGACTGAATATAGCCAGGACTGCAATTGCGTCTTGTTTATGTAAGAGGGGATAAGCTGCAAAAGATACTAGCTTTTCCTTTTTAACCCACTCAGGATGTCTTGTTAATGGATCATGGGGTAAATCATTGGTAACAAATGGTTTTTTCCTTTTGATAGCAGGTCCCAGTTGCAATGAATCATGAAGAGAAACTTTTGAAAACTCACCATCTATTCGAGTATATTTTCCTGCACTAAATTTTAAAATTAGATTTGTTTTATTCTCATCAACAAACCAAATCCTTGCAAAATAGGCATTAAAATATTTTACTACATATTCTACAGTTTTTTGGAGACGATCATTAAGATTCTCATATTTCTTTAATGAATTTAGAATCTGAAATACTCTTGTTTTTCTCTCTATATCTTCTAAATTATTATCGTAAACTGAATAAGGTAATAATTTTAAATTCATAGATTCATATGTTCTAAAATCACTAATTAGTTCACCAAACCTGTTAAGAAAATTGATTGATTCAATTTCATATTGTTCAATAGAATCAAATACAAAATGGCATATCCAATCAAAATCACCATTTAATTTACTAGCATATATGCAGAATGAAGATTCTTGCACATATTCTTTCAAAAGTTTAATAAGATTTTCAGAATTTTTTGAATATTTAAACTTTAAAAGAATTGTACGATTTTCTTTATTATTTGTTATTAATTCAGGATTTAATATGGCTGAATAACTTAGTACAATCCTTTTCTTTACTAGTTCTGATATTCTATTTCTAACAGTTCTATCAGTTATATTGAAACCTAAATTAGTAATTTGTTTTTTTATTTGAATAGAAGATATTCTCGCATCTTTTACAAGATACGAAAGAATTATTTTGTCAATTTCATCTAGCATAGATATCTAAAACAATAGTCATAAATATATCAATTTCCAATCTGGAAAAAATAAAGGATAAGCGGCTAATAACCTTAAAATAATTTTCCAATATAGAAAAATAGTTGGCTTTCGGTTTCCATACTATATAATAAATGATTCAGAAATACCTATACTATGTACAATACAATGAATCAATACATTAAAAGAGAATATGTCAATGTTAAAAAATATTTTTTGAAAAATAAGCAATACATGATTTTAAATAGGAACATACTTACAGGAATAATATCTGCTGTTTTAATTTCTGCTATAGCATCACATCTAATGAAAGATTTAGATTATCATCTAAATACTAGTTACACAATAGTAATTAGTTATCTTACATATTATACAGTTTTTGGATCATTATATTATCATGATAATAAAAAAGAATATCTTTTAGAAAATGGAAAACTTGATTCAAAAAAATTTGGGAGAAATATCTTAAAATTAATATTTTCTGTTGGTATTGCTGAAGTTGTTTATGTACTGTCTAGATGGTCAATTCATTTTTATCTATTAACAATAGGATATGAGTCTTATTTAACATCCATTATAGCTCATGTTTCTTCAGCAATTATTTTTGCTACTATGATAAATTTAGGTTTTAAGGCGACATCTTTACATCATAGAAAGTGAGGTATATTTATATGACAATACCAATTGTTAAAATCGCTAATAAATCAGATGAAACAACTGTTATTGATGCATTGAAACTAGCATTCGTTACCGATCCTGCAACACGTTGGGTATGGCCAGATACTCAGAAATATCTTTCAAATTTCTCTATCTTTGTCAAGGCATTTGGAGGAAAAGCATTTGCATACAAGAGTGCTCACTACATTGGAAATTATTCTGGTGCAGCCCTTTGGCTTCCTCCAAACGTTTACCCTGACTTTGAAAAGTTGATTGCATTGCTACAAAGTAGTGGATCTGATGAAGCCAAGAATGATGGGCCAGAAATGTTTGAGAAGATGAATAGTTATCACCCGCATGAACCACATTGGTACTTGCCACTTCTTGGAGTTGATCCACTTTACCATGGCAAAGGACTAGGCTCCGCATTAATGCAGCATGCAATAGTTGTATGTGATCTTAATGAAGATTTTGCATATCTTGAATCATCAAATCCAAAGAGTATTCCTTTCTATGAACGACATGGATTTGAATTGCTTGGCAAAATTCAGGTAAACACATCACCACCAATCTTTCCAATGTTGCGTAAACCACATAAGTTACGACAGGATTAACTCCTAACCAGAAATTCCATATAGGTATGGACTCAGGGTATTTAATTTCATAAATTTATTGCACATAAATCTACTATCTCATAAGTTAAATATTTCTTAAAGTTAACTGCAACTATGTGTATTTGAAAATCAATTGAACACTGAAACCGTGGCTATTCAACTCCCGACGGGTCAGTAGTTTTTTTCAAACCCACTAATCTGATTCCCAGATATTCTATAGTCATTTATCTTAATTCTATTCAAAACATTAATTTTTATAAAGATCAGTTTAAAATAAAAATTTTTAAAAAAAAGATTTTTTTTAATGGATACATTAAGCATGTATAAACTTTTCACGTACCTATTCTAGGACCAGATTGACCACCAGGATCAATGAGTAAAGTTGCCTGTCCAAACTCATTTGGCAAATCAATAGATGTGGCATTCTCTGGAGTTATATCATATTTTACTAAATTTTTATCTATATCATAAATTGGATTGAATAATTCAACTATTGCAGTATCTTGTTCTACGTCATCCACAACTAAAATTGCATTTGGTGCATCAATAACAAAACTATCTTCTCCCGTAGTCCAGTTACCTATGTAGTTTGATGTACTTACCGACATAACAATTCTGTCAGGTCTATCAGAAAACAAAAATAGTTTTATCGGATACATCATTCAACTCTAAAGAATATGTTGTAGAGTTAATCTCTGATATTGAACCTGACTGTGAATGTTGTATTGCAAAAAATTTAGACATGTCTGAATCTGTTGTATTCCCATCTTCTTGTCCATATACTGGTATAATTAATGAAGTAACAGCAACAAGAAGAATTGATAGTGTTGAAACTAA
>JBHIVA010000132.1:0-4014 GCA_042138015.1 Nitrososphaeraceae archaeon
CTGTAACTCTTACCTTCATACTGTCTTATTGTAACTAATACAATGTGTTGCCATACAGTAAAGATGTGATTACTCTTTTTATGGAGATATAATGGAATCCTACAATGTTTGAGAATGCGAAATAACTGATCTGCTAATCTAACATATTTAGATTGTTTGTTCAATATAGTAAGATAAAAGGTAGTTAGCTATGATCGTTTCTACTGAGCCTTATTAAAAACAAATTTAAATATTATAGAATTTATTGATAATTGATGAAAAATAATAATTTAATTTCAATAACATTACTTTCAACACTAGCAATTCTTCTTGTTTCTGTTACTTCATTAACTATAGCAGTATATGCACAAGAAGATGGAAATACAACAGATTCAGATATACCTAAATTCTTTGCAATACAACATGCTAATTCAGGTTCAATATCAGAGATTAATGTTTCTGCCTATAATTTAGAATTAAATGATGTGTCAGACAAAACTATTTTGTTCTCTGATAGACCAGATAGAATTGTAAAAACAACCAGTACTTCAGACTTTATAGGTAATTGGTCAACAGGCGTGGATAGTTTTGCAGTTGATGTACCTAATGCAGTATTGGTTATAGATGAAAGTGAAAGACAACAAGATGATGTAGTAATAGAATTATTTAATCCAATATATGATTCTAATAAAAAGACATTAAAATATGATGTAACTCCAGACAATGCAACTTCTATAGATTTACCAAGTAAGTTTGGACAGACTACAATAGTAATGGACGTATTTGGATGAGGATTGTGATAAAAGATATTACAGTATGATAATTTACAAACTAATACGAAGTATGAGAGATAATAGAATGCTTCTTTTTGTTGATAAATAATGGATTATGAATCTTTTCAAATGAACTTCATAACAGGTTGATACTTTTATGTGCCAGTACCTACTTATTTTTGGCAATTTGTAGGAATATTTTTATTGTTCTATTATCAAGGTAGGTGGGCCCTAGAAAACTACGGGCCCGTCGGGAGTTGAATAGCCACAGTTTCAGTGTTCGATTACTAATATTATTCAAAATGATATCTTACTCATGTATCTAAGATTCATTAAATGGTTGACAATACAAATTCATAATGTTTTCTTAACTACAACATAGACTCTATTTATTTTCCATGTAAATTGAAATTTAATTAGATGATTCGAAGGAAAGTAAGAAGTGTATCCAAAGTATAAAAAAGCAAAGTAAAAAAGGTATACTGAATGGATTTTATTTCATTTGAAGCTTTTTTATAAAAGGACTAAAGCATGATTCTAATGTGGTGGTGACAAGTAAATTTGAGTAAACGGCGCTAGTCATGGTAGAGGATTATGTTATAGTATATCAAATTTATATATTAAAATAATAGACAATTATACTTTTATTAATTAATGATAACAAATAAATTTTAAAAAATCTTCAAAAAAAGTATCTTATTGGAGAAAAGAGCTATTAAATGAATCTAACTAAAAAATCATTATTTATAATAGTATTTTTGATAATATTTGTAGAAAATTCAATTATAATTTTTGCAGATATAGAAGAAAAAGAGCACTATTCCCATCAAATAATAGTAATAAATTCATTGATAGCATTAATAATTGCAATACTGGTATTACTTCAGGAAAGTGAAGATAAGAATTTTCATTTAAAGACAAGAATTCCGGTTGTCTTGGGATTGTCATGTTGGTTTTTGGCTAATCTAGTATGGGCAATTTATAGCATTATACTCGACGTTGTACCTCCAGTTCCATCTATTGGAGATGTCCTATGGTTGTCAGCATATGGATTTTTAGGTTTTCATCTCTTAATATCATTGAAGAAATTTAAACATAGATTCAATAAAAAATTAATAGGTGCGGGTATTTTAGTTGGAGTCGTATTTTTGACCTTTATGACATATTTTACTTTGAGTATTTCTAGTTTTGAAAATTCTCGAGGTATTTCCATGTTTATAATTCTCTTATTGTATCCTCTTTTTGCTAGTTTATTATTAATATTTTCTATAATTCTACATGTTGGATTGAGAAAAGATACTTATCATGCTGTTCCTTGGATGTTTGACTCATTAGCAACTATTGCAATAGTTGTTGCGGATAGTTGGTTTGTTATAGTTGTTATAACCAATACTGTTAGCGAAATATGGATTGCTTCTCTTTTTATCAGTGCTCATTATCTCATCATGGTTGCTGGATTATTTTGGTATTCTAAATACCTAACTCACAAAAGTGATACCAGTATACTAAATAAATGCTATAACAATATAAAGAAAAAACAAGTTTTTAGTATAGTTGGAATTTTGATAGTTATAGTTATTACTTTTTATACTATTCCAAATCCGTTAAACACGTTTAACATTTCCTCATTATCACATCATAAACATGCAAATGAAATCGGTGTAGTATACGCACCTACAGATTTTGAAGAAATAAGATTAGGAGCTTTACTACCTATAACTGGAACATTATCGTCTGTTGGTGAATCTGGTTTGGTAACTCTAAATATTGTTACCAAAGATATAAACAACTATTTAGATGACATTAATTCACCGTATAGAATAAAGATATTAGTTGAAGACACAGGAACAAATCCAGAAATCGCATTAAAAAAACTCAAATTATTAAAGGAAAAAGGAGTAGACATTGTAATAGGTCCAGCCAGCAGTGCATCAACTATGCATTTAAAGAATTATACAGATGAAAATGGGATAATGCTAATAGGTTTCTCAAGTACCGCACCCTCATTATCTGTTGCTGAAGATAATATTTTTAGATTAATTCCAGATGATAGTTATCAAGCAAAAGCAATATCAAAAAAAATGTGGCATGACGGAATAAGGGTTATAGTACCTTTTGTAAGGTCAGATGTTTACGGAAACGACCTCCTTAATTTTACAGAAACAAACTTTGAGGATTTAGGGGGAATAGTGGTAGAAGGAATAAAATACAAACCTCCAATAGGTCAGTTTGCTGCAAGTTTAAACAGAATAAATTATGTTTTTTGGGGACAGGAACTACTAACATTAAATTCAAAAGTGAAAGAACTTGCTACAGAATATACATTGAACGAAATTGGAATATATCTTATAGCCTTTGATGAAATAGTTCCAATACTGAGCCAAGCAAATTCCCATCCTCTGTTAGAGAAAGTACGGTGGTATGGAAGTGAGGCTACTGTTAAATATGAAAAAATAATTTCAAATTATGAATCATCGGTATTTGCAGCTAATTCTAAATATGTAGCACCTTTATATGGATTTAATGAAACAGACAATAAAAAATTAGAATCATTTTTAGAAGCCTATGATGAATATGACACAGAAGCAATTCTTACATTTGATGGTCCTTATTTGTATGATGCTGTATGGCTTGCAGCATTTACAAAAATCAAATCAAACAATACCAACGAAGTAGAACTTTTAAAAAGCGAGTTCATTAACATATCCAATTCATATACGGGAATTACTGGACCAACTATTTTAAATGAGTTCGGTGACCGGTTATACAGTAGTTATGATTTCTGGTCTGTAAGTAAAAAGAAAGAAAATGATACTGCAAATAATAATAGGTTAGAATGGATTAAGATTGGTTAATAAATAAATCATAAAAGGAGCCTGTTAACTTAACCTTATTTCACTCCAATTCTGAATAGGATTGTGTTTCTGATTGTTGTATTGTATAGATAAATGAATAGGTTAATCCAATTGTATACATGTTGTAGATCACAATTATTTTTATTCTTGTTGTTGATACATGGATAATAATCATCAAAACAATCCGTCCTATCCTTGAAATACTGCATTACTCTTTCTTTCAATAAGACTTTTCTCTAAAGGATATGTAATTTATGTTTTAGATGTAAAAAGTTACATGCTTGTGGATACCATGTACCACCATCCGTATATACTGTATGTTTACCGTATTTGGATACAAGAGATCTAATGAATTTCTCTTCTACAAACATGTTTCTTTCTTCTGAGATGTATATTCCCAATACCAA
>JBHIVA010000133.1:0-3820 GCA_042138015.1 Nitrososphaeraceae archaeon
AGTCTGATGGAAAGGGTTAACCAGTACTTGAAAGACAGAATAGAAAGTTTTGATGATTATTATCCATGTAGACGAGAGGAATGTAATTTATTTCATGTACATAACTGGATACAATTCTTTGTATCTATGTATAATGATATAATTGAGAACAATAATGGTTTTTTGTGAAAGGAGGTGAATATTATCTTATCTTAACACAGCCAATTTTTGCATCAAATTAGATAAATTATCATATTAAATTCAGAAAGGTATATTTAATTAATAATCTTGAACTATATTGATCATATCAAGTGTCTAAAGAAAATTATAATAAAGGAAATGAAAAAGAAGTTAACAAAGATTATTTTCGTGGAGATGTTAGAATGATTGAAGTTCTAAATAAAGATAATTCTACTGACTATGAAATGTATCATGTATTCTTCAAAGGAAATGCTATAACTACTATTCATTCCCATAGAACAGAACAAATACTTATAGGTACTGAAGGAAAAGGAATTGTATGTATATTAAAAGAAAATTTTTTGGAGAAAATAAATGCGGAAAAAGTATTGATGATGAAAGAAGGTGATGTTGTGAGTATTCCTGCTAATATTTTTCATTTCCATGGTTCTTTTTCTAACCATGGATTTTCTCATTTAGCATTTAGGAATAGAAAAATATTAGATACATCAGGAAAGATAATAGATGCCGGAAATATATGGGAAATTGATTTTCTAAAAGAATTATTTGGAACTAATCAAGTAAAAATAAAAGAATCTAGACAAAAAATCGATCATGAAATAACAGAATTATTAAATTCATTAAAAGAATAATATTTAGCATTATATTTATTGGGATTTATTAACTAAAATAAAGTTTATCAAAATTATTTTTTTGAATTCTTGGATTAAATATGATTATGATTTATTCTTATAATACCTTTAAACCTTTTTCTTCATTCAAAATAAACCAATTTTAGTCTATAAAAATCATTGAATATTATAATTTAATTCAGAATGTTTTAAAAGTAAATAATTTAGTTTTGGTAATAATTTTACTTATAAAGCACACTACAGTATTTTCACTTTATCAAGTATAGTAAAAGTAATTTTATCTAAGATCATCTAAAGAAGAAAAAGAATCTGAAAATGATTTATTTTTGGAAAAGATAAAGAACTCTTTTACTTCTTTTCTTGTAAGATAATAAATTATTATTCCATTTAATAAAATAGTAAAAATATTTCCAACAAAAATAGTAAAAGTATCTGTTATTCCAGAAACATTTAAAATGCTAAGAGCTATAGATATGATTGCGATATTGATGAAAATACCTACTACAGCAATGATAATTGTAGTTTTGCGTGCCCATGACTTTGCCTTTAATAACCCATAAGCTATAATGAAATGAATTAGTGCAAATGCTAAAAGAATTATTCCTACTAAATTTAGAAAATAATCAAAATTTTCTATTACTCGTTGCAGATCTTCTTTGCTAATAGTGTTATTAGAAGGTTGAATATCAAGAGAACGTAGGGAAGAATTTAAATTTTCAAAATCCGAACTAAAATTAGTAATAAGAACGAAAGTAGAAACACCGCTTAGTAACAGAAATGATCCATTTACAATTAACAATATAGAAATAATTGTTACTCCAATCGGCCTTTTTACGTTCAATATAAAATAAATTGTTATTTAGGGATTAATAAATATAAAAAAATATAAAGTAACTTTAGGATTAGAAAATTTCGACTAAGAAACCAATGTTTGACTTTGTTCCCTCATGAACTGTGATAAATAATATTTACCACCGGCTCCCTTTCCTGACGTCCCTGACTTTTTCCACCCCCCAAAAGATTGTTGTCCAACCATTGCCCCAGTAGTTGCACCTTTTTCTCTATTAACATATAGAACTCCGGATTCTATATTTTGTAAGAAAAGTTCTATTTCTCTACTATTATTAGAATAGATACCTGCAGTAAGACCATATTCAGAACTATTAGCCAACCTTAGTGCATTTTCATAATTATCATACTCATTTATAATGAGCATCGGCAAAAATAGTTCGTTTTTAACTAATGGACTTTTATTATATATATCCTCAATAATCGTTGGTTTTACATAGTAGCCATATTTTAGATCTCCTTCCTCTATTGTTGAACCACCATATAGTAATTTACCATGTTTTGAGGCAATTTTCGTATATTTTTTATACTTCTGATATGCATCTGAATTTATTACTGGACCCATGTCAGACCTCTTCTCTACAGGGTTTGAAACCGTAAAATTCTCAACATTTTTTAGTAATTTATTTATAAAATCATTTTTAACTTTTTTATGGACATAGACTCGTGAACAAGCACTACATTTTTGTCCTGAATAGGAAAAAGCGGCTTTGGTAATACCGTTGACAGCCTTATCTAAATCTGCATCTTGAGTTACGATAGTAGGATTTTTTCCACCCAATTCAGCTATTATAGGTCTTAGCGTAACCCTGGAAGATTCTCTTACTAATTGGCATCCAATTTCCTTTGACCCAGTAAACACTATTCCGGCAATTTTTTTATTCCTTACTATAAAATCTCCGAGATATTTTCCACTACCGGTAATGAAATTTAATACCCCAATAGGAATCCCAGCATTTATTAAAATTTCTACTATTTTATAGCCTATTACAGGAGTATCACTAGCAGGTTTAACAACTGCTGTATTACCTGTAATAATCGCACCGACTATCATTCCTACAAAAATTGCTGCTGGAAAATTAAATGGTGAAATAATTCCCCACACACCATATGGTTTCATGAAGCTAATATTTTTCTCATTTTTCTTAATTACATAATTCTTGGAAACAAAACCATTATTAATTTTCATTTCGACGCAATAATAGTTTATGAAATCAATTGCCTCATCGATATCAGCAGTAGCTTCATAACGATTTTTTCCATTTTCAAAAGTTACTAACGCCGACAATTCAAACTTTCTTTTACGAAGTTCCTTTACTGCTTTTTTTAGAATTGCAATCCTTCTGTTGTAGTCTAAAATTCCCCATTTTTCAAAGGCTCTATGAGATGACTCTACTGCTTTTTTGACTTCGTTTTCAGAAGCAATTGATATGTATCCTAGAGTTATCCTCTTATCTATTGGAGATATATGTTTAAAATTCCTTTTAGTAAAAATCTTTTTGTTATCTATTATAATAGGATAGATATTTTTATCATTCAGCTTGTTTTTTAAACTCAATATTTCAATTTCAAATTTCTCATGAAATTCATTTTCTCGTTTTTTATCAATGAATTTTTGATAAGTTTGTTCATTAACAAATTTCATATGTATATAAAATATCATCATCTATTAAACAATTTAATAAATAAATTATTTAAAAATCATAATAACTGGTAATAGTAATTATAGTAATGAAAGGAAAATTTTCTCAATCTAGCCAGATTGTTAATAAGATGAAAAAACTAACGTATGATTCGACTTTTACATATCCTTTAGTTATAAAAAATGGATATGGTCCATTTCTTGAAGATATAGATGGGAAAAAATATTTGGATTTTACTTCAAACATAGCTTCTTGTCCGTTAGGTTATTCTCACCCAGAAATTTTAGAAATTTTAAAAAAATATTTGAATATAGGTGCGCATAAAATTTCAGGTCAAGATTTCTATTGTAAAGAACATCTAGAAATAGCAAGAAAAGTAATTTCAATATCAAATAAGAAGTTTAAAGCATTTTTTATAAATAGTGGAGCTGAAGCCGTAGAAAATGCTATAAAATTAGCCTATAGAAAATACGGTCCTCTTCCAGGTATAAGTTGTATAAACAGTTTTCATGGAAG
>JBHIVA010000134.1:0-3760 GCA_042138015.1 Nitrososphaeraceae archaeon
AAGAGTTTAATTGAAAGAGTGATGCAGTATTTTAAGGATAGAACAGAATGTTTTGATGATTACTATCCATGTACCAAGAATAGTAGTATAAAATGTGATCTACAACATGTATACAATTGGATGAAATTATTTGTTTATCTCTATAATTCAAAAGTTAGAAATATCATTATATTCAAAATTGGAGGTGAAATACTCTTAAGTTAACAGCACCGTCACAAGCTGACCAAATTTAATCCAGAGGAAAAAGAAAATAATAATTAAAAATAAACAAAAATTTGTAATGGTTGCGTAGTCTATTAAATTTATGTTCTACGAAAATAATTATCCATCATAATTCTAATTTCTTATATTAACTTTAGAAGCTAAAGTTCAGTCAGAGCCTCACTCTCATAAGGAGTATGTTAAGTTTGAACCTAGCGAACATACAACAATAAACAAACTAGAAGATTTTCATATCGTCAGCACCTATTTAGAATATTATTATTCATTAGATCCATGTAAATCATTATATCTCTTGTTATGCTATCATTAATATGAGTCTTAATCAAGAAGAAGCTATAGATTCTACAAAAAATAATTACAATACTTCTGATCTAAAATCAGTAGACGATCAGGCATTTATAAATTTACCAACATTGGCTATTTCAAAGGAAAATGTTCCAACTTTAAAAGATATTAATTTTAGATTATGGAGAGAATGAATCCAACAAAGAATTTAATTATGCAATATCATTGTCCAACTATTCAGGAGCAGAATTGATAATTTTACGAATTTTAGAAAATGTGGAAAATATGGAAGATATTTCAATTGAAGGTTCTTCTAGTAATACTAGCAACATCAAAGATCCTAAAGATATGAAACGAAGGGTAGAAGGTGATATATTAGATGAAATGGAACAAAAGATAAAGAGATGTAAAGAGGGAGGATGTCAAACCAAAATTTTATACAAATTCAGAACCGGCGATAATGTTATTGATGAAATAGTGAACGAGGTTAAAGAAGGAAATTTTGATATAATATTATTAAAAAGTGGTAATATAGATTCTTGGATGAAATCAATGTTTAGCGATACAAGAAAAATATTAAGTAATATAACCATACCTGTTATGATGGTTCAATAGTAACTTGAATAATAATGGAATAAATAACTAGGTAACAAAAATAGAATAGAATTAGTTATGAATTTAGGGTTATTAAAAAATATATTTGCATCTGCACAGGAAGAATTTCTCCCTGGTTTAGATTTAGATACTCCAGAAACTAGCATCATAGAATCTGAACCATCTATTACAGCAGAGGATGACGCTTTGATGACTGGATCAGAACTCCAAGAACTTGAACAGCAACAAGAACAAGAACAAGGAAAAGAATCATCAAATACTCCTCTTTCGAATAACGAACTAGAGGTCTCATCTGAAACCGATTCATCTTCCGTTACAGAAAATTTCACAAATAATAATACAACAGCTACAGATCTCAATCTGGATGTATTTTCGTTCAATTTTGAAAACTATTTAGATGATATAATGGTCATTATAATTGTAAGCCTTGCTTCAATTTCTATATATTTTCTTACACGTTTTATTTTAAAGAGATCTGCAGATTCATTAAATATAAAGGAACGTCGTATAAAGGGAATAGATTCTCTTATAAAGACTATGCTTGTAGTTATATCTGCAATTATTATATTATTTCAGTTTTCTACTATGAGTGCAACAGTTGCGGGATTTATAAGTATCGGAGTGGGATCTGTAATAGGGTTTTCTTCTAGGAATACAATTAGTAATGCTATTGCGGGCGTTATACTCCTCTCCTCACGTCCTTTTAAGTTGGGAGATAGAGTGCAAGCAGGGAATATGGAATCATTAGGGGATGTAATTGAAATCTCTTTAATTTTTACAAAGATAAAAACTATAAAAAATGAAATGGTGACTATTCCTAATCAGGTATTATTACAAAACCAAATAACAAATTATAGTGGATATAAATTCTTAGCAGTATCTATTCAAGTGTCTGCAGGATACAATGAGGATCAAGAAAACGTTAAATTATTGCTTTTAGAAGCAGCAAAGAAAACATACGGGTTGTTAAAAGAACCAAAGCCTTATGTGTTATTAAAGGAACTTGGTGATTTTGCAGCAATATATGACTTAATAGTATACACAGATAAAGCAAATCTCTCAATACAGATAAAATCTGCTTTGAGAGAAAATGTCTATGATCTTTTTAAACAGTCTAAAATAGATCTAACTACCCCTAGGATTGTAGATAGTTATCGAATTCATGCTGATTCTTCTTTTGATAACCAGCCAGCAGATGATATATAAAAATGAAATTAGGATCGCTAGACAATTATATCCCTGATTCTTTTAGGCATATTTTCTATATTCTTATCTTATATTATCCTTGGAGATTTATTTAATATCTCGCCTATCAACAATCTCATCTTTATATAATAGAAATTCATCCATAAAAACAGAGAAGGTTTTACTTGCAAATGGATAGTTGAGATTTAGGTCATCTTTAAACTTTGATAATAAATTGAAATTTGGTAATAACATACTAGAATCTGAAAATTCTCTTTAATAACAAAAGACGATGGGAATACCATTCTGTAACGGTTTGAAATTCATTGACTTTATTGTTCTCTAATAAATAATTACTTGTAGATATATATTGTTTGCAGATAAATTCATTAGATGAAGTATTTGTCAGCTTAATTATAGCATTGCTTATATTGGTTAATGTACTTATAATAACATCTTGAATTTTTAATTCTCTTGCGTTTATTATTATAATCCTTTCGTTACTTTTTTTCTTTTCCCCTTCATCATTTTCTTTTTTATTTTCTATTCCCAATTTTCTTCCTTCCTCTTCTGAATTTTCATTATTATAATCTGTTGGATAATACCTAAGGTTTTGGAACAGTTTTAACGAGAACATTCATTAACATATTAAAGATATTTCTATTTCTAATATTGAATCTAAATTCTATTTCTTTTAGATACAGATGAAAATTTTGTTTTGGTACTCCTCTATAATGATACAACCAAGTTTTAGCATAACTCCAGAATCCTTCTAATCAATTAATATGATTATCCTCTCTAACGTATTCTTCTCTCCCGTGTGCAACAACTTTGTGTTTTCCAATCATATTTAACATTGCATATGCAGTATGATCATCAGAATAATACAAACTACCTTTCTTGGTATATTGTTTTATCAAAGGAATCAATGTTTCATGTTTTCTATCTGATACCGGGAAAGTAATTACTATTCCATTTCTCTTATAGATACCAAAAACTAGATTTTTGTGCTCAATTGAACCCCATCCACGTTACCTCCTCCCTTGCGACCGCCAAATAATGCTTCATCAATTTCTATTTTACCAGATAATTTTAAATTCCTTATCTCATCTAATAAAGAATCATAAATTGCCTGTCTAAATATTTTAAATGTTCTTTCTATTGTCTTTAGACTGATAGGTACATAAAATCTGATTCTGTATGCTGGTACACCTAATGTAAAGAGATAAACAAGATGGGAGACTATATCTGGTGAATAATTAAATTCTCCAATATACGTACCAGTGGAATCATTAAATTTGTATCTACATCTTTCACATCCATAACGATGATCCTTTTCAAAATAATATAACATTCTATAGTTACATTTTAAACATCTTCTTCTTCCCTTCCATCTTGCATGACAAAAATAACCCCTACTTTTTGTCACACTTCCAATGAGTTTAACAGGACT
>JBHIVA010000135.1:0-3699 GCA_042138015.1 Nitrososphaeraceae archaeon
ATGTGCTAGCTTCCTAAAACCATCTATAGAAGATTGTAATATACCCAGTTTTGATTACTAGAATATAAACAAGTTGTGCATATAGTTAATAAAAAAAGTACTCATTACAAACAGGATAAAAAATGGTTCAATGATAAAAGATATTGAGAAAAAGTTTTACAACGTAAGATAATTCATTACACACCTGTATAGTACAATAATAGATATGAAATACTAATATGTTGAGTTTTGAGCTTTACAGCTTTAACAAATATCTAACGATTTTTCTAATATTTTTTCAGAATTATCTGCTTTTATGAATATAGGGATATTTTCTACTCCAGTAGCTATATAACTAGATAATAACCATTCTCCTGGTGCGAATTCCAAAGTTTTTTCCAAAATCCCTTGATCTATGGTGAAAGTACTGCTTACTACACTTCTATCATAAGGTCTAGGTAATGTTCCTACAAAGTAGGTATGTAATTGTTGTAATGCACTAGTATTAAGGTAAGCTATTCTTTGTGTTGCTATACATCCTCCTAATCCATACTTTCTTCCTTGTCTTAAAAGATTTTCAACTTCCTGACTACATTCCTTATCAATACCTTTAGAATTTGATAAATCTGCAACAAATTCTTGTGCCTCATCATAGACAAATAAAATATATGGCCTAACTTTAAACTGTCTTTTTCTCTTCCTCAATATTTCGTTACTTATACTTATAACAAGTTCCTTAATTTTATAAGGATCGGATATAGATAAACATGTTAATCTTGTATCACCATCAATTATATTTAGTATTTGGTCTGTCGTTAATCCATTATCAGATTTTATACTATCATCTTTTTGTATACTATTTATAAGATAATCAAGACTTGATGTCCATCCAAATAATGCCGATTTTTCATTAACCTTAAATTTTTCCATTGCATATGCAGAATGTCTGATCAAATCATCTACAAATATTTTATTTATTGAATCTTTTTCTACAAGATTATTCTGATTTATATATTCTCTTATGTTTCTTTGAATTTCACTAATAGCATTTATATAATGAGGTCTATTGATCGAATCTTCTCTTAGTTTATTCAATTGATCTAATATTGTATGAAAGGTAGGGGTAACATCTTGTGGTTTTATAAAATATGATACTATGCCTCGGTCATAAATCTTGGAAAAATAGCGTTTGACTCTTTCATCTTCTTCATAATCTCTAGGCTTAACAACAGAAATATAGAATTGTTCAGAATTCTTAATTGGAGATTCGAAAATAATCCTTGATTTAATTTCATTATTATTAAAAAGATCCATTAACAAAAATGGATATTCAGCTGAAATATCAAATACTACTACTTTATGATCAATACTTCCTAAAAGGATTTTTCTCAATATGTTTGATAAAAGATTACTTTTACCACCTCCAGTAAATGAAAATATTCCAAAATGATATCGTATCATATTGTCATAGTTAACAAATATTGGTATTTTCTCTTCCGAGTTTTCAAACATCTTTATACTTCCGATGTTCTGCTGATCAACATTTATAATCGGATTTTTTGTATTTTGATTTTTTTCTGTTTTAGTTTGTAATTGTTCTAATATTCTTTTATTATACATATCTCGGATTGTTTCTGAATTGAGAAGATATGCCTTATCCCCGATTATTGGAAAAGAAAAACCTCTAGAGAATTCATATTTTCCATCATCATGAACTATTAAATCATAGTTTATTGGGATTGTACTCATTTGTATCATCATTGTGGACATATCATCACCATGCCAATCAATAACTGATTGCTCTATTACTTCAAACTGCATAGGATAGTAAGTAGCATCGGATAATCCCCTTAATCCATAATGTTCTGGCCAAACTCTTGATACTACTAATAATGTAAATTTTTGATCTATTGGATTTTTACTACTCTCTTTTGTACTTGTTATGTCAGTAATTTTTGATTTGAAATTTCTAACTGCTACAATCATTCCTTCTTCTAGAAGACGCATTATGTCCTTCTGATATTCTGCCTTTATTCTACAATCATATTTCGCAGAAATTGGGGCATTCTCTGATAAATTAGATATTTTTGCAGGTATCACTGCTCCTAATCTGCCTTTAAATCTACCATCAAAATCTGTGAAAATAGAATGAATTATTTTAGAATTACGAACATGTTGATTATAATCTTCTGTTTGATTCAAAGATTTGTCTCTTCTCTCTAAATGTATTCATGTAATATACAAAGTTTCTCAAATTTTTATTGCATATAATCATATGACTAGCAGAATCAACTATTTTCCCAAATTCTTCATTATTCCATTTTGCCACCTTATCCGCCACAAATAATGCCTTATTATATCCAAATGCTTCACCAATGTTTGAGCTGCTCATAGCATTCAGAATAACTAATAAAAGGTTTTGAATCTTATTTTCAGATTTTTGATTCTTAAATAATAACAATTTCACAAATTCGATGGTTCCATAGTCATGTTTAAATTGAATTGTATTTTCATCTGAAATTAAGTCAAATTTTGGATTTACAAGTCTATCTATTGCCAAAATATTGCTTCTTAGTTTTGTATTACGATTTGAATCTCGTAATTGTACAAAGGATCTTAGAAATAGATGACTAGGAATGATATTATTTTTTATTGCTCCACTTACATACCCTTTTCTTTTCTGAAAGTCTGGAACTGTCGTTACGAATGCCGCGTCATATTCTATCAAGCTCCAAGGAACATTTATTTTTTCATGATTCAATATACTTAAAGATTGAAGTAACATTCTGTCAGTATTTGGTGCATTTACTAGATTGTTTTCAATTCTTTCACAACTATTATTCCATATATTGTTTCGTAAACATATAGGGATTACATGATTTTTAAACTCTTGTGCAGTGGTATCCTTAGTGATACCAATTAACAAAATATTATTATTCCAACATTCTTCTATCACCAAATAAAAACTAAACAGAGTTAAAAATGAAATATCAAGACTTGTAAGCCATCTTTTCACGCCTGTTTTACTTTTCAAAATAAATGGTTCTACTTCATCATTAAATATCTTATTTCCTATTTCTTGGACAATAGTTTTTATCCTTTTCCAAGTCGATCTATATTTTGATTTAATAATATATGTTCCTGTATTTTTGTTTTCTAAAAATATTCCTTCATTTACTGATTTGTCAATAAATCTTTTTATTTTATTGCGCGTACGTTTATTGTTTTTAATATTAAGAATCTTAATTATCTGATCTAGACTAAATTCCTCTGTATGTCTGGATAATAAATTAATAATTTTGTATCTAAGATAATTTCCTCTATCTGGAGGTAAATTCAATTGATTGTTTATTAAACTATAGCGTGCAATAGTAAGATCATTTATGTCTAATTGATGACCATCCACATGGTAATTCATGATAGATAAATTAGTATTCCAAGCTTTTCTGTTTGATGTATCGTAAAGTAGACTAGAGTACATATTGGATAGACTCCTATCCATCAGAATTATGTCAAAGGTATTTTCAGATGCATACTTGTAAGCAAGATAAAATTCAGAAAACGTCATAAGAAAAGTTGCTATGTTTGTATTTTTTATTATATCCTCTTCAGTAGAAGACTTTGTCAAATCCAATAGTCCTTCTTCATCATGAAATGTCTGATCAATTTCTGGAATTTTGTCTATGTAAAGAGGAATACAACTAGAAATATCACTCGAAT
>JBHIVA010000136.1:0-3642 GCA_042138015.1 Nitrososphaeraceae archaeon
TTGATCTGGTTGATTGGTATTATTGACTTTAACATTACTTGCAATGCCCTCTGGTTGATTGGTATTATTGACTTTAACATTACTTGCAATGCCCTCTGGTTGATTGGTATTATTGACTTTAACATTACTTGCAATGCCCTCTGTTTGATTGGTATTATTGACTTTAACATTACTTGCAATGCCCTCGGTTTGATTTATAGATTCCGTATAAGAAATCAGTTGTGTAATCGGAAAGCCTATCATTATTTTTCCAGTAGACAATGTATTGAAGGTGTTATCATCAATGATACCGGCAAAAGCTATAGAGGATGTTACAAATATAGTAGTAAGGATCAAAAATACGAGGAAAAAGGTAAATAACATTGAATTTTTATCACTCATAATTCACTTTAAGATTTGGATAAAGAAAATAGAATGAATATTAGTAATCTATATTTAATAAAAAAAATATATCTATTTTAAAATTTTAATACTCTATTTTACACAATCAGAATCGTAGAACATACAAGGGATTAGATTGAGTCAAAATATAAGATCCTTTATTTTGGTATAATAATATACATGAAAATTTTGATAAGTAAATATGAAAACCTTGTTAATATAATATTAAAATCCTAAAAAAGTATCAGAAATTCTAAACAATTTCCAAATTAATAAGATTCTAATATATATTATTTTTGAGACTAATCAAAAGGAAAATTTAATTTTTTAATTCAGATCATTTTTGATTATTATATAGTATTGTTTAAATTCTCAAAAATTTTAATTGCAATTTATAATATGTTAAACATTATTTAGACCTTATTTTTTAGGCAAATATTAGAAAACATTTACATAACTTTAGTTTAGTATTATAATTTTTATGGATAAAAAAAGATGATTTTTGGAATTTATCTCGCTGCTAACGTATTAACTTTATCTAAATTTTTTATTATTCTCTTCTCACACTCTGACCCTTCTGGTGGCTTTAATCCTTCTCCTGATACACAAGCATGGAATCTATCCCCTGGTTGAATTGTACCTATATCAGTATCTCTGTCAAACGCAAATATTCTTTCTATGGTATAACCACCAATTTTATCAAACTCTTTTTGCACATCAACTACCTCTGATTTAATCTGTCCTTTTAACATGGCCATTACTTTAATTTTTTCAGTATCTTTTCTATCTTCTAATGGTACCACTACCTTTACCTTTACTTTATCTTGATCTGTTGAACCTGCTTTTATATTGGCACTAACACTAGAATTAGCTAGCGTGTCATTATTGAAAGACGAAAACGCCGTTACCTTGTTCTTCCCATTTAAATTAAAGTAGTCTATACTTTTTTGATAAACCATAGATGATGGCTTGAACAGATTGGCCTTTGTAGGTTCAGAAGTAGATTTTATATCTCCTTCATTACAATCAAAATAATCTATAGGGTCATTCAAGTTTTTGATATGATATGCACAGACAAAAAATTCATCTGGAGACTTTGCATTAACTATTTCATTTTCCTTGTCAGCTATGAATTGAACCTTCAATTTATTTATTGAATTACTCAAGTTTGATAAAGAAATGTCCTTAGAAAATTCTTGGGCATTTATAAATCCAACAACTCTAAGAAATCCTGTCTTTTCTATATTCTGAAGATTAATATTTGATATTACAATCAGATCGTTATTGCTAGCTTTTTTGTCTTTACTAATAATATTTATTACATTTTCCGCTGTCGCTGATTCTGCTGAGAATGTTGTTACAAATAAAGCTGTTAATACGACTGTAACAGCTGTTATAATGAATCTATGTAACATGAAAAGATAATGTATAACGAATTTATTTGTGATTTGGAACAAAAATATAATAGACTATAATTGATGACTGTTATATCTCCTTTAATTGTAAGATTGGCGAAATTGGGAAAATAAATCAAAGGATTTTATAGATATTAAGACTAATTATTATAGAAAAAAATTCTTACCTTTCCTTGAAAAAAGTTTCATATAATAGATAAATAAACAATACGAATCTTATTTACTATTTCTATATATCATTATAATATAATCTAGTAAATTCTAAATATTTCTATAACTATTCAAAAGAAAAAATAATTTATTTTTTACATTAATTCAAACTAAATAGGTTGTGTAAAAAATATCGTTTAGTTTTTTATTTTAAATTTATGTTTTAATTATCCTAATTCTAACATTTGTATTTAGAACCTAATGAAATTTGAGGTAAATCATAATCTTCTCGTTCAAATAATTTTAATTGAATTTGAGGTAAATCATAATCTTCTCGTTCAAATAATTTTAGTGTATTGATATGACTCACTGCTGCAATCTCACATTTTTGTATTTTTAGTATTTTAGTATCTACTAAAGGGTACATTAAGGACTTAGCAAAGTTAGAATGTCCCAATCCTAAAGAATGGCCTATCTCGTGTTTAGAAATTTGTTCTATTGTGGGTAAGTCGAGCGAAGAACCATAAGATGTCTTTGATATATAAATTTGAACATGGTCTATAAATCCCATTTTATCTAAATGCGTAACAGTTTTACCTCCTCTTTCTTCTCCTATATCCCTTTTGAAATCGATTTGAATATCTGCATCTTTCTTATTTTTTTCTTTCTCAAATCTTATATTGTTAGAGAGCATTTCGGCCCAGTGATTCAATGAATTTTCTACAATCTTCTTTAACCCCTTTTCTGCCTTCTTGTCAATGTTTATGTGATATGTCAAAATATTATCATTTAACTGATCATTCCAACTGCAACAAATCTCAATTATTTTATCTTGTGGATTTACATAATTATGATTAACATAAGCATATGCCTGATTAATTAAGAGCATTGAACAGACAACATATAATGAAACAATTATGTAAAAATTGAATTTAATCATAATAAAAAAACCTAATTGGAAAATAACTTTAGAATTCTAAAGTATCTATTAAATAAATTAAATGGTCTAATCATTATATTGCTATTTCTTATAATATATTTATGTGAGATTAAGATATTCAAATTACCTATAATATTCTTAGATCTTAATATATATATTTAATCATATGTTGTTATTCAACTTACTTCTTAAAAATATTACATACAAAAATTCTGAAGAGTTTATGACATTATTTTCACAGATATTGAATCCTCAAACCCTATAGGATTGATCAATAATCAAAGTAGACTGATGTACCTGTTGTATCTCATATATTATGGGGAAAATATGCGATATGTGTTATATCATAAGGCAAGATAAAAAAAGAAATATCCGGATCCATAAATATGATCTTTTAAGATTAAATCTTATACGTTAATCTAGTTCTTAAGATTTTTAAATCTCTATGTTTAATAAATTAAATCATAAAAAGTTTTATAATTCATTTCTATTTTTTTATAGCTTCAACTAATCAGAATTTTCTTACATTATCTTTATAAACTTTTTTAGAACTCTATGATCTACAATGCAGAATAAAAGTAATAAAACATTAATTACTGTCGCCTCGATTAGTGTCCTATCAATTTTAGCCGTAGTAATGTCTGTTTCGATTTTTCCGGTAAGTGCACAAATCTCTCCACCAGCTCAAGCAAATACTACAATGGCTCAAGCAAATACTACAATGGCTCAAGCAAATACTACAATGGCTCAAGCAAA
>JBHIVA010000137.1:0-3625 GCA_042138015.1 Nitrososphaeraceae archaeon
TATGTTATTCTGTTATACAATTTTTAATCTTGTTATTTTATAATTGAAATTTAAGGAATATAAAATCTAGAAAAATTGATAATACACTAGGACTGGAGTATATATTATGAATTAATTTTAATAAATAAAAAAATAAAATATTGTGATTATTGTTCTATGGTTGTTATATCTCCTATTATTGGTACTCTTTCTTGAGCTCTGTTAACTTAAGGATAATATAGTCTCAATATCCGTTTTTTCAAATATGTTCTATGATCAATTTCGATAGATTTTTTTACTTTTCCTTCTTAAATTTCCCTTAACTTAACAGAGCCTAAATTAATATATATATTGAAATTTTATTTTATTTTGTTAAATTTTTGTAGTATCAAGAAGAACATAATATATATGTATATTTTACATATTTTACATACTGAAGTTATTTTATTTAAATTTGAATTCTTGAATTACATGTATCACAAACAAATACCCTAATGTCCGGGTCTATTGAAATGTATTCAGGTCTTTTAAAATGTCCATCTCCACTTCTTTTGGATCCAAATTTACTCAAAAAATTGCCATTTTTATCAAATACTTGGAAATTCGTTGATAATTTGTCCACTACAAAACCTAAATCTTGATTTTCATACAAATCTATACCTGAAAAAGTAAACAAAAATTGGTCAGACGAATTTCCATAAGAGCCTGATTGTGTAATGAGATTAAATTCTTTGTCAAATACCTGAATCCTAGAATTTCTCATATCAGTTATATACATGTTATCGCTGGAATAAAATACGATTCCATGTGGTCTAACAAATTGTCCTGCTTCATTTCCCCTAGTTCCAAAAACATCGATAATTTATGTTAATATTTCTTTTTCAAAAGATCTATTCTAAATACTAGAATTTAAAATACTTGTAATCACAGTATTATTCTTGTTCCTATTAGACGAATATTCATCTTATCTTTAAACTATTTGGAGAATCATGGTCTTTATATTGTTTGATACAAATAAAATTTGTAAATTACCATTATTTGTTTATGGTATGATATCTCTTATCAAATCAATAACTTTTTTTATTTTTATTTATTCGGTTATAACTTTGAATAGTGATTATTCTTTCCTTTTGAATTCATATTTGTCCTTTTCAATATCATTAAAGCCTTTTAGCTGGTCTAGTTCTTTTTTTGACTGAATTCGTGCTTTCTCAAATTCTGATGAAGCTTTACCAATTGACCGTGCTAGTTCAGGAATTTTTTTATATCCAAAAATCAGAACTATTACCGCTAATATAATAAATATCCATTCTGCCCCATGTGGTAATAGCAATAGAAAATTTTGAAACATTGGTATCATCTTAGTTATATTGTCCAGATATCAAGGTTTTTAAACTTAATTCTATCAGTTTTTTTGTATGCACTCTCATTCATATATGAATAATAAAAATCTTCTATCTCAAACTTACTTATTTTTTATAAATATTTGTCTAAGTAAATCTAGATATATTTACATAACATTCTCAAGTTATCAGTATGGCCGAGCTTGAAGATAAAAGCAAAGAAGAAAATTCTTCTTTTAATAATAAGATTTCCCGTAGAGATTTTTTAAAATTTCTTGGAGCTGGCGCTATTTCGATGGGAATGGCAAATATTATTGGCATAGACAAGCTATTACAAAGTTCCTTTGCCACACCTGAAAATTATAAGAATAATGATTTGTATAACAGCGACAACTCTACTACTATCAATCCTCAATACTCTCGCAGTGTAAAGGCATTTAATATTCGTGTGGATGCAGCAAAGTTTGAAAAAAATTTCAATATCCCACAAATCTACAATAATGGCGATGAAACTCTTTATAAAAATAAAATTGCAAGTTTTTCCAAAACCCTTCCCCATAACAACCTAGGAGAAGTGGATCTAGATGCATACTCAAAACTTACCTATGCGTTAGATACAAAAGATTATTACGATTTTGAGAATATTCCTATGGGAGGTAGCTCTCCTTTTTCTACGTTGCAACATCTCAAAATAACAAAAACAGACATGTCAGATAAGATTTCATCCTTTGAATCCAAAAGCGACCCCCCAAATAATACCAATGATTATCTCAAATTAGTAAACCCTATGGCAGCATTTTCCTTTGAGCTTATCGGACCGGATTCTCATAATCTTTTTTTAAAGCCTGCCCCAAACTTTGACAGTACAGAAGAAGCAGGAGAGATTGCAGAGTTATATTGGCAAGCCCTTGCACGAGAGGTAGCCTTTACTGATTATGAAAATAACTCTATAATAAATAATGCAAGTAACGATCTTTCACAATTCAGTAGATTTTATGGTCCAAAGCAATCTGGTCGAGTTACTCCGGAAACACTATTCAGAGGAAATACGGACGGAGATCTAAAAGGCCCATATATATCCCAGTTCTTGCTAAAACCTATACCCTATGGTGCGCATACAATAGAACAAAAGTATAATGTAAGTCTACCAGGTTCAGATTTTATGTTTTCATACTCTTCTTGGCTGTCCTGTCAGAACGGTATTGTCACAGAAATAGAGAAGCTGGATGGAACCTCCAGATATATAAGAAATGGACGGGATCTTGCAGATTATGTACATAAAGATTTCCCTAGTCAGCCTTATGTTAATGCTTGTCTCATTTTGCTTGGAGCAAGGTCCACATTTGATTCAGGAAATGTATATACTTTATCATTAACTCAAATTGGGTTTTCAACCTTCGGAGCTCCACATGCACTATACTTTGCGGCATCTATAGCGAATTTAGGATTAAAGGCAGCATGGTTTCAAAAATGGCTAGTTCATAGAAGATTAAGACCTGAAACTTTTGGTGGTCGTATTCACAATAACAAGTCTGGAAAGACTGAATATCCTATCAATAAAGAGATTTTAGACTCACAAGTTCTGGATATGGTTTTTAAAAAAAATAGCACGTATCTTCTACCAACATCTTATCCTGAAGGCGCTCCTCCTCATCCTGCGTATCCTTCTGGTCATGCAACAAATGCAGGTGCATCTGTTACCCTTTTGAAGGCATTTTTTGATGAAGATGCAATAATTGAAAATCCAGTTGTTCCAACTTTAGATGGGCAAAGTCTTGTTCCCTATACCGGTCATGCAGAGTTGACTGTTGGAGGCGAACTAAATAAATTGGCCTCAAATATTGCAATGGGAAGAAATTTTGCTGGTATTCATTGGAGATCTGATGCTATTGAAGGCATGAAACTAGGAGAAGAATTAGCAATAAGATATCTGGCTGAACATAGGGACATATTTTTTGAAAGGTCGAGCTTTACATTAACAAAGTTTGATGGAACACGGATAAAAATAAATACATATTCTTGAGATACATTATATATCATTTATTCAGCAGTAACAAATGAAATAACTTTTAGTTCTATATTCTATTTTGTTTTTTTGATTTCTAACATTTAATTAACATTTAGTTATTGTATAAATAGTCTATTGATAAAATAAGATAAGAATTATTATTCTTGATTTTCTAGGTTCTAGAAGCAGTATTCTTAAATTTAATTGTCTAAAATATAGTTAATTACCTTTTTATTTATATTGGTTATAGATTTAAGCTCTGTTAAGATAAGATAATATTCACCTCCTCTTCTAA
>JBHIVA010000138.1:0-3609 GCA_042138015.1 Nitrososphaeraceae archaeon
ATATTTAATAATGGATATTCACAGTCAAAACTTAAAATGTTATTTTTGTGAAAACTGATTAATATTACTAATACGAAACGGCTCTGTTAAGATAAGATAATATTCACCTCCTTTAATAAAAAACAATCTTTATTATTTGCTATTCTTGTATCATTATACATAGAAGCAAACAATTGTATCCTTTCTATTCTGTCTTTCAGATATTGATTAACCCTTTCCATCAAACTCTTCTGATATGCGGAATGCAAATAGTGTTTCAATCCAATTACGTTACATGCTTCATCATACCAGGTACCGCCATCTGTATAGACTGTATGTTTGTCATATTTTTGAACCAGCGATCTAATGAATTTCTCAGCAACAAGCATGTTTCTCTCTTCTGATATATGGATTCCAAGCACGGATCTCTGAACTGGTTCAATACAGATCCATAACCAAAAATGTTGACTACCAATCTGGATTACAGTTTCATTTATAATAAAAGCAGTTACTCTTTTTCTTTTATAGATCTGACAGGATCCGAATCGTTGTATCCAATTCCAGACTGCAACATAGCTTCTTTTCTTATCTCTAAATATCACTAATGCTTTAGAAGTATTACGTAATCTCAAACCAAGAAAATACAACTACAAAGAATACATTACAATAACAGTGGATGTTCTGTTTCTGACAAATTTCAATAACATACATCGTTAGAATAGACCATTCACAGCTAAAGCTCTTTCGTTAAGTTAACACAGCCGAAAATTATGAATATAACAAAGAAATTTGACAAGCTGTGGATTTTCTACAGAGTACCGGATTTAAAGTAATAGATATATAGAAAACTGGAGATAGGATTAAAGATAATCCAAACAGAATATTTGTAACAACGAGTAAATGAGATTTTGTTTATTCAATATAGATAAATAATATTAAATATTCCTTTATTTTCTTCTGTTCTGAAGGATATAGTAACAATACATATACATATTTATCTTAAAGAAAAGAAATATTTTAATCAATACATCAAAAGAGAATAGAAATTTTTTAAACTATCAAAAATATTGTTATTATGATTCTTTTTGTTAATTTCTTCTATATTCCAGTTAATCAGACTAATTAGAACGTAAAATAATATTACAAAATAACAAATAATATACCGGAGTAACTCACGAACATATTATCAATACTATAATTTGTATTTGTCTACATAAAAAAATGACCTTCGTGAGTAATACCGATAACGGTTCTAATATAGGAGTCCAATTAATGTTTTATTGTATTAGAATTTAAATATTATAACCTCAATTTTCAATTAATGAAAAATAATCTAACTTTAACCATATTATTCTTAACACTGTCTATTCTTGTTGGTGTATCAACATTAAATTCTATTTATTCACAAGAAAATGCAACAGATTCAAAAGAACCAATCAAATTTTTTGCAATACAACATGCACAATCTGGTTCAATCTCAGAGATTAATAACACGTTTACACTTTCATTAACAAATGAATCAAATAAAACAAGTTTAACTTCTGATACGTCCAAAATCTTTTCATTTGAATTAAATGACGTGTCTGACAAAACGATTTTGTTCGCTGAAAGACCAGATAGAATTGTAACATCAATAAGTACATCAGACTTCATAGGAAACTGGTCTTCCGGAGATAATAGTTTTGCAGTGGATGCTCATAACGCAGTATTGGTATTAGATGAATTAAAAGGACAACAGGAGACTACAATAATAGAATTGTTTGATCCTGTTTATGATATAGATCAAAAGACAGTAAAGTATGAAGTAATTCCAGACAATAGAACACCTATTGATTTACCAAATGAGTTCGGACAGTCTACTTTGGTAATAGATAGTCACTGTAATCCTTTGGATCCACGTTGTTGATATATTAATTACATAAATAGTAGTTAATCTTTTTATTTTTTGTCTATCTAAACAATGAATGATTATTACACAAGTGAGGATTAAAATCCAAGGTACCAAAGAGAAGATTTGTAAATACTGTATCAGTTAAGGAAAAGAAGAGCTTCAAAAAAGAGTAAAACAAATTCTATCCAATTTAAAACCAGGTTGGACTGTAATTGTACAAGATGAATCAATATTTGTTTATGATTGTATCTTTAAAAGAATGAAGGAAGTGGATTTCTAAATTTGATTTTGTTGAATTAATTCATTCTAGCTTAATTTTTTTATTTTTCCTCTGACTTTACCTTTTGGTTTATCTTTAGTAGATATATTCACATATGCTTCCCCTTTCTCTATTTTTCGGATCAACTCTTTTGTATTTTTTCCACGTAAAGTACCCTTGAGTTTTTTTGATGTAATTTTTCCTTCACATAATTTTCCATTAAGTTTCATTGATGGAAGGTCATTTTTATATAAATCAGCAACTATTTCTTCCTTTTCAGATGATTTTCCTAGATCTATGCTTACATCCTTTACTTGATCCATATCTGTTATCTTCACAGAATAATTCAAACCTTTATCGTTTGCATCATTTTTATTATTATCGGATTGAAATGTTGCTAAAGCAGTGTCTAAAGTGTAGACTTTTGGTACTTGTTCTCTTCCAGTAAGTATAGCTGCAAAATCAACAATTTCCTTATTTTCTTTGTCTGCTTTGTTATCAGGAAGGTTCAAGTTAAATCATTTTGCACAACATTCCTTTTAAAAGTTCAGCTATTTATCAATTATAGATTCAAATATTCTTGATAGGAGATGCAACAAATTTGTTGATTAAATCTTAGCAATACTAATTTAATACTTGAAAAGGTAGATATTTTCATTTAATCTTCTAGATAGAATATTATAAAATTATCTTTATTATGATAATCTAAATGATATTTCTTTTTTATTGCCTGAGGATCAAACTACAAAAATCTAGATATTTAGAATGATTGATATTTTATAATATAAATTTTCTAATTTTTCAAGTTATTTATTGACAGTTATGAAACCTGATTTTATTAATATCCTAAAATCACAAGATATCCCTTAAAGACTTAGGATAGGAAATAAATAATACTTTAAAAAAATGATAGAAAAAGTAATTTACTTTTTTGAATCCATACCTATTAAACCCGCAGTTAAGACAAATAATCCTAAGATATCAATAAAAACAGATCCATATTGATAAGAATATGCAGATATCCCAAGAAATTCAGTTTCAGGATAACCTTCTGATGTTAATTTGTAATTAACAGCTTCATTTATTACAATTGAACCCATTGATATTGCACCTATAAAACCTATTAAGAGAAGAATTCCTCCTAAAATTATTATTACTTTTCCTTTGTGAAAGTAATGAGGAATATTGAAGTTAAAATCCTTTGATAATTTTTTAGACTTCATATATAATAAAATACAATATTCCGGATTCGTAGAATCCATCCTATAATAACTAACAAATTTACCATCCTATGAGTATTGTATGCTAAACATCGGAATGTTAATTCTCTGTTCTGCATTCTTATCAGTCTGGATGAGATATGTTCTCCAAATAACCTCTTTATGACTGATAGAATAGTTTCGTCTTTGTTTCTTTGATTATACAGAATCTTATTGTATCCACGTTTCATTTCCTTTCTATATTTACCACGAGTTTTCCA
>JBHIVA010000139.1:0-3577 GCA_042138015.1 Nitrososphaeraceae archaeon
GCTGAGAAATTCATTAGATCGCTGGTTCAAAAATATGACAAACATACAGTCTATACAGATGGCGGTACCTGGTATGATGAAGCATGTAACGTAATTGGATTGAAACACTATCTGCATTCAGCATATCAGAAAAGTTTGATGGAAAGGGTTAATCAATATCTGAAAGACAGAATAGAAAGTTTTGATGATTACTATCCATGTATCAAAGAGGAATGTAATTTATTTCATGTACATAACTGGATACAATTCTTTGTATCTATGTATACTGATATCATTGATAACAATAATGATTTTTTGTTAAAGGAGGTGAATTTTATCTTAAATTAACACAGCCTTTTATTCATAAAAAATCAAGAAACAACAAAGTAATTTCCTAAAAATCAAATGGAATTAATGTCAAAGTTGTTCTTATCTTGTTAATTTTTCTTAATCTTTTTTGAATCAGATCTCGTAGCTGATTCATAGTTTCATATGATATCTCAATTATTATATCATACACTCCATATACTACATTATAACTTGTAACACTCTCAATTAGTTTAATACTATCAATAACAACAGATTCAGCACCTGAGTCACAGTTAATTAGAACATATGCCTTTGGCATATAAAATAGTATATAACAACTCTCATAAAAATTATCTGTAATATTTTATTAATACACCTTCTATTATTCAGTAAATACTTAAAAAATAATAAATAATATACAATATATTAGATATTTAAATGTCTCCTACTTGCATTGGCCAACAATTCGTTAATTTATGAAAATTACAACCGAACTTATCAAATGACTCCTAGAGTTAATTTTGTTTATATAATATAGATTCACGATGAAACTTTTTATTCTCTTTTCATATTCATATTATAACTATTTTTGATTTACCAAAAATTCAATATTAACAAAATATTGAAAGATATACTAGAATCTTTTTTCTAACGAAAGGGCTAGATAAGTTTATTATCCTGCGGATTATTTTTTCCCTTAGTAATTCTTTACCATTAAAAATTAAAAAGTTATATGCTGAATACATAAAATATTCTTATGAAGGATAAAACTTTTGATTTTCATGGTGCAAAATTTACTATCAAGGTTCTTACTTCTGAGACGAATGGAAGCTTTACCATCCTAGATGTAATTCATCCACCTAATTTAGGCCCTGCATTACATTTCCATCCTAAAGGCTCAGAATCCTTTTACATCGTTGCTGGTGCTTATGAATTCGCGTTAAATGGGAAAAAAATAATGGGTAAATCTGGAGACCTGATATTTGTTCCGAAAGGTGTCCCACATAGATTTATTGTGGGGAATAATGGTGGACATGCTATTGTAATAAGTCCTCCAGAACTCGAGCTTTATTTTTTTAAAGTGAGTGAATTACTTGACAAAGGCGAGGTTTCATACGAGACTGAATCAATGATAGGAAAACAATATGGCCAGGTTTTATTAGACAATACAAAACACTGGAAGTAATCAACATCTAAAGAAATTAACATTAATTTTTGAATAAAGTTAAATATTATATATTCAAAGAAATGTAGAATAATTTGTAAATGGTATTTTACCATAAAAGAAATATAATATTTTAGAAGGATGACTTTATTAGATTATGTATTTTAATTTACTTATGTTTGGTAAAGAAATAGATATTATATTATTTGTATTAGTAATATTAATTGGATTACTTGTAGAGAGTTCAGATATAACCTCTATAAATGGTTATAAGTCTATTACTTTTTTTAACCCTTCCTCACAAAAACATATGGAGGAACAGGAAACATTCAAAATAACTCATACGCTAAAGGGAATTATATAATCTACTGTAGATAAAAAAAATAAGACCAATGCTGCGATCGTTGTAGGTCTTGCTTATCCGAGTGGAACACAATTTTACGGGGCCGGTAATATATCTAATACAAATCCTACACCAGTTGATAAAGATACAATCTTTGCTATTGGTTCCATTACTAAAGTATTTACTACTATTTTTTTGGCTGATATGATTAACCGAGATATGGTTAAATTAGACGATCCAATTGACCAATATCTTCCATCTACCATTAAAGTACCTACATATAATGGACAAAAAATAACCCTTGAAAATTTGGCTACTCATACATCAGCATTACCTGAATTCCCCAGTAGTCACTGCATGAAAAATTTTAATGGAACTGATACTAGTCTAAAAACAAGGTATTTCTACATTGAATGTGGCAAAAATTATACATTCGAGCAACTATATCGAGATCTTGATAATACTTCACTTACAAGAGAACCAGGTTCAAAATATGCATATTCAACTTTTGGTATCTCATTGCTTGGTCATATTTTAGCATTAAAGTCTAATATGTCCTATGATAAACTTCTTGAAGAAAGAAATCTAAACGTACTAGGAATGAATAGTACAAGTTTTAGTCCTTCAGAATCACAAAAATCTCGATTGGCAAAAGGACATATAAACGGTCAAGAACTTCCTTTTTGGAATCTGTCACATCCAATTGAACCTGGAGGTGGATTACAATCATCTATAGCCGATATGCTAGAATTTGCTTCGGCCAATCTGGGATTAATCAATACTAAAATAAATAAAGCTATGAAAGAATCACATTTAATAATACAGGAAGTAGGTTCTGAACTTGGTACTTTCTCAAATAGTTATTCTCCCTACGTAGGTTTAGGTTGGATAATAGCTACGAATTTTGGTACCCATGTCGTAGAGCATAACGGTGAAAGTATAGCTGGTTATAATTCTTTTCTCGCTTTAAATTCTTCAAAAGAGAGAGGAGTTATTATTATAGCTAGTGCTGATATTATAGATATAGGTGTTGCACATTATCTCTTCGGTACTCATGATGAACTCTCAACAATTATTTGGGACATGTTAACTAACTAAAAAACATCATTATTTACGAAATATGAATTATTAAATAATCATATATTCTTATCTCACGCTAAATAGTTTCTAAATCTGTTATATTTTCTTCTTGTTTCCTATAAATTATACTATTATTCCATAAAACCAATGTAGAATAATTCCTAAAATGATGAATAAAGGTAATGTCATTATCAATCTAAAAAAGCAATCTCTTTTGATATTTTCTAACTTAAAAGATAAAAGGAAGGATAACATACTAGTGATTATGTTAGGTGATTTGATTTATGAAGGAGAAATAAAAATCACATATAACAAGAAAGTTAGATGTTAAAGAACTAACAATAGAGTATTCAAATTTGTAAGTAGTAAATTTTACGAAAATATTGAGGTAACTAAAATGTGTATACTTTTTACTGTACCTCTGTCAAATAACAAAATTTAAGGAGAAGGACCAGGAATTTAAGTGATAAAAACTGGAGATAAACAGGTTACAGCAAAAGTAGCTGGAATTGCCTGTGTTTCTGTAGAAAAAACAAGGACAAGCTACGTTAGTGATTTATATTTCATGACCTTATCAAGAAGGAAACGGTTCTGTTAAGATAAACTAATATTCACCTCCTTTAAAAAATCATCATTATTATTTGATATTGTATCACTATACATAGATACAAAGAATTGTATCCAGTTATGTACATGAAATA
>JBHIVA010000140.1:0-3568 GCA_042138015.1 Nitrososphaeraceae archaeon
GAAGAAGGAGCAAAAGAAACATATAAAAAAACAAAGGCAGGAATGAATGCTACTAAAAACAAGATTGAAGAGCCAGATCGAGACATGGAAATTGAGTATAAAAAGGAAAAGTTAAAAGAAGATACAAAAGATGCACTAGATTAAAATATCATCAATCAGTCTTCATTATGTCTCTTCCCTTTGTAAAAAGGATCATGAAAATCGTAAAGACATATTAGTTACATAAAATTTTATTTTTAATAATTCACCAATAATAAACTTTACTTATTCAGTCTACTAATATAAATATTAGCGATTAAGTAAATTAGATTCTTTTCGTTGATATAGATTGATAATAGATTCAAACTATTTTTGTGATATTTACTATGCGATTTAATACATATTAATTATTTAATAATTATTTTTTAAACATTATCAACTAAGATTTAATTTTCATTTTGTACTATTACATTTATCTTTACCAGAATGTGTTATCAGTTACCAAGAGTAACTACTATTGCAAATCCTATGATAAACCCAAATACTGATCCGAAGGTTGGGAACCAATTTTTTTCTTCTCTGGTTTTAGGTATCATATCATAATACAACATATAAAATATTCCGCCAGCAGATATAGCAAGAATGATTGAAATTATATTTATCATTTCTTGAAGATAAAAATATCCTAATAAACCCATGAAGAGAGGTATTACCGAAACTATTCCTATCGCTACCAATGCTTTTTTGAGTGTAAGGCGTCTCCCAGTTGTCATTTCCTTAAAAGACGCAATTCCTTCAGGGATGTTTTGAATTCCTATTAATATTGCCAAAGCATAAGCAGAACCACTGCCTATAAGTACTCCAAACGTAATTGATTCAGGTATTGCATCTAAGCCTATACCTAATAGAATCCCTGCACCACCACCTTTACGCTCCGCGATAATATCTGCTATAGTAAAAATTACAGCTCCTGCTATAAACGTAATAAAAGTAATTATTATTCCCAATACTCTATTTGCCTCTATTATCATTTCAAATATAGCTGCAGACATCAACATTCCCGCACCAAAAGCAGTAAAAAAAGCAGATATTGTTTCGAAAAGTTTATTTTCCAACCTATTAATGCTCCAATAAAAGACGTTCCTCCAGCAAATAGAGATAATATAACAACAGAAAAAATTTCAATACAATAAATTCAGTGAAACCTATTATGACATTAAGTAGTATAATATAAATTATATAACGATTAAATCTAAATTTTGAAGTGTTAGAAAAGTAATTATATATATTTATAACTGTATTATAACTTGTAATATAAAATTAATTCCTATTAATATGATGATACATTATATACATTTAATTGTTTACAACTATTAATTTTATTATTACAGCTAAATATGACTAGTGGTAAAGTAAAATAGAATATTAAACCTTTAAATCATTTGATTCACTAATTTCTGATATGAGTTATAATCATGAAATTATAGATAGTTCAGTTAATAAAACAGCAAGTTTGGATTCACTAGCTGAAGAGAAAGATGGAGATTTTAAAGATTCTGATATTTCAAAGGAAAATATTCCAAATTTTCTCAAAATTTTAATTCTCGATGACGGGAAAAGAGGGTCCAATAAAGTATTGAATTATGCAATATCATTGTCCAAATACTCAGGTGCAGATTTGGTAATCTTGAGAATTTTAGAAAGTGTTGAAAATATGGAAAATATTTCAATTGAAGCTCTTTCTCGTGAAAATGGGACTATGGATTCTAATGAAATTAAACGTAAGGTTGAAGGAGATATATTAGATGAATTGGAACAAAAAATAAAAAAATGTAAAGAAGCAGGTTGCGAAAAAAATATTTCATATAAATTTCGGACAGGTGATGTCGTTGACCAAATAGTAAATGAGGTTAAAGAAGGAAATTATGACTTGATTCTATTAAAGAGTAGAAATATTGACTCTTGGATGAAATCTCTGTTTAGTGACGCAAGAAAGATATTAGGTAACATATCCACGCCAGTTTTGATAATCCAATAATATTTTATTAAAGCCAAAAAAAATTTAAGGATCTCGTCAAAATATTTTTGTTGCCTTCGAAGAGTAATTTTCTCAGATTTTAGACTTAGAGAATCCAGAAACGAACATCATATTTCCAAAATCACCTAACTAATTCTAACGAAAATAAATTATTAGCAATTTTAATTTAAGTTTTTACTGTATATAATGTGTATCAAGAAAATGTTAAATTAATGCTTCTTGAAGCAGCAAAAAGATGTATGGGTTGTTGAAAGGACATAAGCCTTATTAATTATTAAAGGAACTTGGTTATCTTGCAGCAATATATGAATGAATAGTGTATATAGATCTCGCTAATCTATCATGAGAGATAAAATCTTTGTGAAAAAATGTTTGTGATCTTTTAAAGATTCTGAAATAGATTTAACTGCATCTTATAAGAAATAATAGTTTAAAATCATAGGCTAGAGAAAAACATATCAAATTGAACGAATTTTTTTATATTATATAATATTTCTTTATTTTCATAATAATAATTAAAAAGATTAAATTTTGGTATATTTATTTAGGATTTCGTTAAGTTTATTAAGATAATATACAAAATCAAGCAAAAATTAGAAAAATAAAGCAGGTGATGCGTTATTATTTATTATATCATAATATATAGAGTATTATTATCACATTATCATTAGTATTACAAAGTTTCAAAATTGGATACTTTTAAGTATTATAAGATAATTACCTTATTAATATGAATAGCATATTAAGAGGAATTCTAAAAAATAGAAAGGTAGATACTACAATAGTAGTGATCGCATCTTTAGCGACTATCCTAGTAGGATTCAATACCCCTGAAATAATTGCCCAATCACAGAATCAGACTCAACAAGGAAACCAATCGGGAATAGGTTCTATTGAGGAATTAGAAAAATTGACAGCACCTCAAAATACTACGGATAAAAGTACAGGTCTGATGGAAGGCCTTGAAAAATCTCAACTTGGTGAATCAGTACCAGGAGAACAAGATGTACAATTTGAAGGTAATCAAACTCAACCACAACAAGATAATCAAACTCAACCACAACAAGATAATCAAACTCAACCACAACAAGATAATCAAACTCAACCACAACAAGGTAATCAGTCTTCTGGACCTTTGCAAGAGCTAGGAGAACAAATTACGGGACTATTTAATTAGTCTAATTTTTTTATTTTTTAATAAAAATAACTTATTTATTGACTTATAATCATATTATATTAATTTTAAAGATTAAAGTTTTTATAAAAAAAATATAATGCATTTGAAAATATCTTAATATTTATTATCTCTTAAAAATGCAGAATAATATATCTATTTATACTCTATTATATAATACAATCTTAATGTCAGCAGTAGATAAAGATGATTATAATAAAGACACTGATGAAGATATTAAAGATAATGTAAGTGATGCAGCACAGAGCGTGAAAGAAGGGGCTGAAGATATTAAAGATAAAGTAAAAGCTGGATTTAAAGCCGTTGGTGAAAAAATCACAGACCCTGAAAAAGACATTGAAACAGAGTACAATAAA
>JBHIVA010000141.1:0-3422 GCA_042138015.1 Nitrososphaeraceae archaeon
AAAGACAGAGAGTACTCAACAGTTTTTAGATAGATGGTATAGTGCGGGTACTAATGAAGAAAATACTTTCTTTTTAGATCCACCTAATGCTGCTTTAGTTGTGGATGACCAACAAGGTCAAGATGTAGTAGTTGTTGAATTATTTGAACCTGCCTATGATTATGATTCTAACATATTGGTATATAATTTTAAGTATCTGAATAATACCATTAGCAAATTGCCAAATGAGTCTGGACAGATTACTTTGGTAATAGATAGTACTTTTATAAATGCTACACCTGGAGATTATAATTAGATGAATTTAAAACAAGAGATGGCAATATTAAAATTATTTAATCCTGAATATGATACAGACAAGATGACATTAAAGTATGATATAACTGTGGATAATACAACATCCATTGAATTGACAAATGAGTTTGGACAATAGACTTTGGTATTTGATGTAAAAAATACATTAACCAATAAAATAAAGACTATTCCAATAGAATATTGACAGTAGTTTTAATAATCTAAATTCTTTATTAGAATAATACTTTTTTTTGTACATAATGAATATTGTATATTTCTTACTTCAGATAGTCCAAAGAATATTTGAGAACAAAAGAATTAACTCTAAAAATCTTCAGGCCCGTCGGGAGTTGAATCCTTCATGTAGTAGGATTCTACTACGGAGTATTTAGCTTTTATCGTTGGAAACTTAATTTAAGTTATTTTACATTTAAAATGTAGGTAGTAGTATAGTTCCATCCAACAGGACCATTATATTGATTCCCATTAATCTCTATTGTAGAAGTTGCATTAACATCACCTTTTACTTTTAATTCATGTGTACCAACAGGAAGAGGTTTAAGGAATATCCAGTTTCCATCTGCAATAGTCTGTGTAGTCTGAGGTGTTAAATTCAAAATATTATTTTCGGGTAATGTAAAATTGAAAATGTCAGTCTGTATACGATAGATTTCTGAATTTGGTATAGGTAATTTATTAAGTGAGGCATTTCCTCCAACTACAAGATCTTGCATACGTTTAGCGCATTCTCTTAGCTCTTCTTCAGTTTTTAGCATCGGAAATTCTGCATAAGAACATTCTGAATTTAATATAGTTATAAGCAAAGCAGTATTTTGAGGAATATCACATGTACGAATAACTGGATGTTCATAAGCTAAAGTTAAAAACCAAACTGGTCCACTTTGATTTTCATTACAGTATTTTCCAGCATCATCATATGAGGGATTTTTATCCCAAGGAATAGAATATGTCCATTGCCACCATTTCTCAGTCCAATCTGCATAAGAAACATTAAAAGGATTTGAATCAATGTCATTAATTAAATTAGAAATATCAAAATTAGTATTATTTGGTTTAGTAGTTTGATTAGAGAAGTCTTCACTATATGAAATAACATTATTCAAATTTACAAGAATTAAACCTGTCGTAAGTGAAATTAGAATTATAATAAATTTTATCATACTTATATTTTTATTTTCAAGATATATTAAGAACTTTTCTTTCTGCTAAAAAAATAATTTTAAAAAGCGATATTTCCTATACCTGTATATTCTATGATTTGCCGACGATGGAGTAATACTGATAGCGGTTCTAAGAGTGGAGTCCAATTTAGAGAGACTGTTTTCTTGTATTTAGATTTTATTTTCAAAAACTTAATTTAAATTAAATTTTTTAAATATAACATAAAACCAAAGTGGATACTCCTTTTTTCCGTACCTGAACCTCATATTTTATTTAGTACATTCTCAACTATAGATTTTACTACTTATCTGAACAAATCCCTAAGCACTGTTCCTTTTAAATGAATTTTTTTAAAAATAAGTTTACACAAATAATTTATAATTGTCTTTACAAAAATGTTAAATTAGTTTAATATAATTTCTTATATTTTACATTAAACCATCGTATATAATGAAAATTTTTGCTTTCAGTTTAAGCATAATGACCAGTGTAATGCTCATTATTGGGTTTCTATTGATTCCAATAACAACCATACAAAATATCTTTTCTCAGGAAGATTCAGTTGTTATAGTACCAAGAGCAGCCGATCCAAACAATGGCAAGTCATTTGTCCCTCCTCAAATGAGCCTGTCAGAAGGAAGCACAGTTTTTTGGACAAATGATGATTCAATAGAACATACGGTAACTTCTGATGAAGGATTATTTGATTCAGGTCCAATATCTCCAAGAAGCACATTTGATAATACATTTGATTCTACAGGAGAATTTGGATATCATTGTTCAATTCATCCGTTCATGACAGGTGTAGTTACAGTCAATTAATTCTCTATACTTTTTTATTATGATATACCTAATATAATATAACTACAAAGACTTATTAAAAGTTGAATAACATGTTCCATAAATTGCTCATATATATTTAAAAAAAACAGAAATATCTATATAAAAAAAGAAACATACACAAATTGTATTACATTATGTTAACATTCATCATCATAACCCAGATCTCCACAAACATGACTTCCACTATCAGAAGGACAACTATGCCATCTATGACTACCATTTCTATGTCCATCAACCATTTCTATGATTGGAGCAGTTGACACAAAAACTAAACTCATTCATAGTATTACTAACAAGATCATTTTAACATTGTAAATAGCGATATAAAATTAGTTTTTTTAAATAATTGGGTCTTATTCCAGAATAGACAAATCTATTATCTACATGAAAACTCAAACAAGACCTTTCTATATGGGTCATATTATATTTACGTTAGGATTTTTATAACTCAAGTTTTTCGGCGTCGAAAAAATACCTTTAGAAATAGTTATTATACCTTTATGAAAATACTCTCAACAGGATGGCATGGGATTGGAATGGCTCAGATATTTTCCATCCTGTTGTTCCAAGTTATCCAATGTTTTGTTATGATATAATTATTTAGTACTTGTATTATTTATTAGAATTGGTCAAAATATTTTTTAAACATCCTTCAAAAAATTTTCCTCTAAAAAATAGGTGGTAAAATACTAAATCAAATTATGTATTAAATCAATAAGCTATGATAATTTTAAAATTAATAAATGTAATATGATTTTGTTTTTAGTTTGTAGATAAATTAACACCATCTACATGTCAATCCAATAAAAGGAAGTGATCCAATTATAGTTATACCTACTATCATTCCTATGATACATAGATTGAATTTTGTTATCTTTAACATGCAACTTTATACTCTTTAGAATAGAAAAAGATTTTCCACATCTTATACCATTCTTGGATGCCAAGTAGAATCATTTTGTTATTTTTAAACATAAAAGAAGACCAATATATTTATAAGGTACTATATTTTGGTATCTTATATTTTATCTCATAAATATGTTTAAATATATTAAAATCATATTATCTTTTTTACTAAATTTATATCGAAAATTCTATATTCGGGT
>JBHIVA010000142.1:0-3352 GCA_042138015.1 Nitrososphaeraceae archaeon
TACCACCATCTGTATATACGGAATGTATATCTACCGTATTTCGATAAAAAAGATCTAATGAAATTCTCTGCTACAAAATGTTTCTATCTTGCGAAATGTGGATTCCAATCATAGATTTTTGAACAGTTTTAATAAATACAGGTCCACAACCAGCAATGTGGGTTACTAGTCTGTAAAATAGTTTCATCTATGAAGTTGATGTTATTTTTCTCTTCTAAAGTTGTAATGTTTCGAATCTTTGACTACAGTCCCAAACTCCACCATGATTTCTATTTCGATCTTTAAAATGCTCAAGGTATTGGAATTATTTTGTAAGAGAAGAATGTACAAATTATCAAATATTAAAATAAAATGTAAATATGAATAAAAGATTTATTAAATTATTAAAAAAAATAAAGTTAAATAATCAAATTAAAGAAATAAAAATTTCAAAATTTAATTATTCTTTTTTAAATTGTCTATGTATTTTTTGAGTTCATCTTTATTGTTAATGGGAAGGGAACAGGTAAAATCTCTGCATATATATGCATATTCATTTGATTTTTTTTCATTTGTTCCATGAATTTCTTTATTTTCTATTATAGGACACTTATTTGAGGTGAGTAATTTTTGGTGATTTCTGGATCCGTAATCTATGACTACAAAGGTTTTATTAGGTATAAATTCTTTAGATATCCAAGATGTTAAAGAATTATTTTGAATAGTTTTTGTAGAATCTAATTTATCATTTTTTAATATGATTATTTCGATTGGTTTCTGAATGTAGAGGTATATAGAAATTAATAATTGACCAAATCCAAATGGATTTTCTACAGAGGCTGCAAGACATGATTTTATTACAGAGATAGCTTTATCATAATATTCGTTGTTTTGTGTAATAAAATGAAGTCTTAATAGGGCATAGGTAGCCATTGAATTTCCGCTTGGCACAGCAAGATCATAAAAATTCTTAGTTCTTATTAACAATTCTTCATGATCATCTGAAGTTGAGTAAAAATTACCACCATCAATGTCCCAAAAATGAGAAATCATAGCATCGGTATATCCTATTGCTTTTTCAAGATATGAAAATTCAGAATCAGATTCAAAACAATCTATAAGGGAATTTATATAGTAAGCATAATCATCTAAATAACCATTTAATTTTGATTTTCCGTCCTTATATGTGTGCATAAGTCTATATTTCTTGATTGAGAGTTTATTTTCAATAAAATTTATATTTTTTTTTGCAATATTGAGATATTCTAAATTCCCTGTTATGTTATATGCTGAAATAAATGCGGAAATCATCAAGGAATTCCAAGAAATGAGAATTTTTTCATCTTTCCCAGGAGGTTCTCTCTGCGTTCTATAATCAAGTAACAAATCCAAGGATCCATCTATTAAAAGTCTAATTTCCTCAACAGAAAGATCATATTTCTTTGAAAGAGATTCTAGGGATTTTGTAATATTTAATATATTTTTTCCTTCAAAATTACCTCCTTGAGAGACACCAAAATAATCACAAAATATTTCAGATATTTTTTCGTGTTTTAAGATCTCTTCTATTTCATCTTTTTTCCAAACATAATATTTTCCTTCTTCCCCTTCAGAATCCGCATCTTGAGATGAAAAGAATCCACATAATTTTTCATTCTCATTATATGTCATTTCTCTAGTAATATAATTGCAAGTCTTTATGACAAGGTCTAGATATTTTCCTTTCTTAGTTATCTGATATAATTCTGCAAATAGTTGAATTAACAAAGCGTTATCATATAACATTTTCTCGAAATGAGGAACAAGCCATTTCTGATCGGTTGAATAACGTGCAAAACCTCCACCAACATGATCGTGAATTCCTCCTGAAGCTATTTTGTTTGCAGTAAACTCTACGAAATTGAGAAATTGACTATTTTTCGAATGATCATAATACCTCAAAAGAAACAAAAGATTTGTAGTATTAGGAAATTTAGGTGCTTGGCCAAACCCACCGTGAATAGGATCTGCTATTTGAAGTAAATTTACTGCAGACTCATCTAGAATAGATTTTTCAATTCCTTTTGATTCGCCTGTTGTTAGGTTACCTGATGCAGCCATCAGTGAATCCATAAATTCTTTTGTTGCTTTTTCAATATCATTTTTCTTCTCTTTGTAGGTATTAGATAAAGTTTCAAGAATTGTGGCAAATCCTGGCAGACCATATCTAGAATATTTTGGAAAATAAGTTCCCACATAGAATGGTTTTTGGTCTGGTGTAAGAAAAACTGATAGTGGCCAACCACCATTTCCAGTAGCTAGTTGACAAACCTTCTGATAGATCTCATCGATATCGGGTCTTTCTTCTCTGTCCACCTTTATATTGACAAAATCTTTATTCAAAATTCTCGCTATCTCTTCATCCTCAAAAGATTCATGCGCCATAACATGACACCAATGACATGCACTATAACCTACACTAAGAAAAATTGGTTTATCTTCGTTTTTAGACTTTATTAGTGCTTCTTCATTCCAAGAATACCACTCTACAGGATTATATGCATGTTGAAGCAAATAAGGACTAGATTCAAGTATTAATTTATTTGGTTTTAAATTTCCTTGTTTTTCAGAATTTGAATGCCTATCCAATAAAATTTGATTACTCCTTTCATACTTTTATTTGTATTGAGGTGTAGGTAGATATAACATAGCGTTAATATCTTCAGAAATATGAGAGTAGATAAGAACTAGCAACAACATCAATTATTTTAAATTTTTTACTATCCTGAGCTGTTGTTTTTTACCAATTCTCTCATAGATGGAGGAATTTCGTTCTCTGCACCAGTTATCTCTTCTGCGGGAGGCATATTGTACTTTTCTCTGAGTGTAGCTTGTTGTTCTTTTAGAACATTATCAGAAAAAGTGGGTCCTATATATCCAAATGTTGCCCACAAAATATACACTGCGATGAGAGAAGCAGCCATCACAGCAAGAGGAATCCCATAATCTTTAATTTTATTCGGTTTGTCTTCTGAATTTGGTAATTTTTTTTCGCTATGACTCACTATAATCTACAATGAAAAAGGTCCTATTAACATTTATTTCTATCTAAGTTATGAAATTGATAAAGAAAAAATAACTCTTTAAAATAGAGCGTAAATAGAAGTAAACACAGGTCTTAATGAGAAAGGGTATATCATTAAAATTAAGAATTAAAAGTAAAGGTAAAAAAAATAATATATTAAATAACTACTTTTGAAAGATCTTAATAGCTTGCGGTGGGCATACGTTTTCACATGCTAAACAGAAAATACAGTCCTTCTCTCTAGCCATTATAGGTTTCTTTTCAGAACCGGGGTGTCCTGGTGTTTCTAACCATTCATAAACATTTACA
>JBHIVA010000143.1:0-3334 GCA_042138015.1 Nitrososphaeraceae archaeon
AAAGAAGCAGATTGTATCTGGTGTATGGCTTGTGTTGAGGTTTGCCCTACTACAGCAATAAAGGTAGATGAAGCTAATTTAGATATACATAAAAAAACATCTGAAACAGCTGGCTAAATTTGTGAATTAAAATTGTATGAGTTCATAGGATTAAGATTCGTATAAAGAAAAGGTGACTAAAAATAAGTCAGAGAGAGTTTCTAAAATCTTTATGTAAAAATGTTGTAAATCAACTTGATGGAACAATATATGTAGGTATAATAGACGATAATAAGAAATTACTTACGGGGATGTTAAAACCAAATAGTAGTATCAACCACTATCTGTATCATGAAAATAATCATAAAATAAACTCTATTGAGGAACTTTTAATCAAACAACGAATACATGATGCATATACTTTTTATTTTATGATTACAAGTATCAATTTTTTTACATTTCTTGAAGAGAGTATTCACTATCTTGAAATAAATGACAAATGGGATAATAGAACAAAGTTAATTATTATTCCATTAGACAAAAATAATGATTATGTTGTTCATGATGATATAGATGTAAATTATTATTTATGTATATATATCATTTCTGAAAAATCGATGATAGATATAACAAAGTTAATTTTTGAAGTTCTCTAACAAGGATAGCTCTAAGAATTTTATCTTGTATGTATTCTCAGTTACATATAATTATATTAGTTACGGAAACATAAATATGGAATAGATCTCAATGGTTAGATCCTCTTGTAATGATGAACTTATCAAGATATTCTTCAGATAATCTCAAGCGGACCTTTGTTTTCTTATTGATTATTCTGTCGTCTTTGTTCTTATGATTGATTGGTTTGTTGTATACCCTTGCTCATCTATTTTCAGATCTTGTTCTCATGGAATAGATTGACCCAGTTGTGATTTTTCCAATCCTTTTAATAATCAAGCACTTTGTCAGTAGTATTCAATGGAGATGTTAAATTTTCTAACTCTTCTTTACCTCCTATTCCTCCAATCTATCTTTGTACCGATTGTTCTTCGTGCGATTAAATGTTCATCTGTGGAAATTTATCATTAAGTTTGATATAATACCTACTAAAAGATTTTCCTATACTCGATTTTTGGTAGAAATTATTTACATTTGGATAAAGAGAAAAATTATAACACTTTAGACAAATTGATTTATACTTTAAATACAATATTCTATTTGGATATCTAAATTGCTAGAATCTCTTGGCTCTAAGGTACAAACTAGATTTTTTGAATTTTCACAATCGATTCTTTACTATCCTATATTGTTTTTGATAGGTTCATTTTTGTTATTTACTGTAACCTCAATGATAGATCCACTTATTCCAAGAGACTACGAATTTTCTTTATTTAATCCACTCGTTTTCACAGGAAGTCCTGATGCTGCAAGGAGTATATTATCTGCAATTGCCACAGGATGGACTACTATCTTAGGTGTAGCCTTTTCTGTTACACTCATTACACTACAGCTTTCATCTTCAAAATATATTTCTCGTCTTGTTACAGAATTTCAAAATGATAAAATTAACCAGCTCACGTTAGGATGGTTCATTTTTGTATCTTCATATTCTTTACTGATTTTAAAGACAGTTAGAACAGATGATGCTGATGGTGTCTATATTCCTTTATTAGGTACAAATATTGCATTAGTTGCTGCTATCGTAGGTCTGTTGATTTTTGTTGTATATATACACAATATAAGCAATTATCTTCGACCAAATATTTTAATCTCGCATATCATAGATAGTATTATATCATCACTAAAAAAATATGAAAAGAGAAAAACAGACAAGAAACTTATTTTTGATAAAAAATCGTTTGCTAATCAAATTTTCACTATAAAATCACCTAAAACAGGAATAATAACATCTATTAATTGGGAAAAAATACAAAATAGTTTAGCTGAATTCCAAACAACTAAAGATCTATGGATGGAATGGTATAAAACTCTTGGAGATTGGTCAGGTAAAGGAGAACGTTTGGCTGTGTTGTATGAATATATTAAAGATAATAGTTATCTTCCAAAAAAAAGTAAGTTTATAGATCCAACTATAATCAATAAAAATGAAAATACCAACAATAATAATAATAACCAAGAGAATAATGACGAAGAAAATACTGGTCTAAATAATAGTAGAAATAATGACGATGAAGAAGAGGATGATGATTCTCCTTTTAGTAAACGAATTGCAAATTTCATTCAGATTACAAAGGATAGTAACCTATCAGAAGATCCACTTTTAGGAATAAGGTTGTTGGGTGAAATGGGTCTAAAATCCAATAACTTGAGAGATTATGACGTGGTAAATTCTTCGATAACAGGTCTATTCCGTATTTTGATTTTTGTATATTCAAATGAACAGAAACTGGGATTACCATTTACTATATCATCAGAAGATATGAATGTTAAAAAAATGAGGAAAATAAGTTTAATGAAAAGAAAAAAGTCAAAAGATCATGATACCATGACAGATTATGACTACGAAAATGAAAAGGCAAAAGAGGAAGTAAAAAACCAACAAATGAAAGAAAAAGATGAAGAAAATAATAAAGCAAATGAAAAAGAGGAAGAGAACAATGAAGAGAAAAATGAGAATAAAAGAATTATAATCTTCAACCCAAGAGAGTTGAAAATTCAGGATGTAATTCTAAATACCTTAACAAATCTCAGTAATGCAATAATTAATCAACCCAATACCTCATCTAATGAATTCATTTGTAATCAATATATATCTACAAGTAATTTTTTGTTAGAACATAACAAAGTCGATGAATTTCATGTACTCACAGAATGGTATTCAAATCGTCTTTTACTGATAAAAGAAAAATTTTCAGATCGTTTATTATTGTTACCAATTTTAAACTTGTTATCACAATTTAAAGAAGATATACAATTTAACTATCCATTTGCTAGTAAAACCTTTTCTGTTTTTATGGATGAAATTGTATTATATAGAGATGATATTGTTGGTACAAGAGATATTAAATAGATAATAAAGAAATAAATAAATAAAGAAGCAAATAGGCTGTGTTAACTTAGGACTGATTCACCTCCAATTCTGAATAGGATTGTGTTTCTGATTGTTGTATTGTATAGATAAATGAATAGGTTAATCCAATTGTATACATGTTGTAGATCACAATTATTTTTATTCGTATTGTTGATACATGTATAATAATCATCAAAACATTCTGTTCTATCCTTGAAATACTGCATTACTCTTTCTTTCAATAAGACTTTTCTCTAAAGGTGAATGCAATCTATGTTTTAGATGTAAAAAGTCACATGCTTGTGGATACCATGTACCTCCATCAGT
>JBHIVA010000144.1:0-3290 GCA_042138015.1 Nitrososphaeraceae archaeon
AAACCTGTGTTCTGGTTCGCAGTTTCAAATTCAATACCACTCATAAAGTGAGATTGACATCTTGATATTTAATATTCGAATAAAGATTTTGCAAAACTATTGTTAAACTATTGTTTAAGAAGAACATCCAATAAAAGATTATAGAAGATTAAGTAATGAAAGCGAGTTAAATTTCATATTTTTATTGTTTACTCCTAGATTGAATTTTAATTTTTCCTCTGTTGTTAAATTGACAAAGGCATAACCACCTGAACCTAATAGTCTAAATTTTAATATTTAAATTTGGTTAATCATAATATACAATAGTTAGCGATTATTATGGTTATCTTTGATGTATTTGTATTCGCTAGTGGAATTATCCTAATAGTAATAGGTAGTCTTTTACTTTATTCTTTTTTAGTGAAACCTCATAAACCAAATGCTCTAACTTTTAAGGGAATTCTTTTTCTTGGTCCAATTCCAATAATATTTAATAATGAAAATAAAAATATTAATTTATTATCTATAATACTTTCAATATCTTTAATAACAGTATTTTTTGTTGTGTTTTTTTTATTTTTAAATTATATTAATTTATAGAAATGAAAAAATGTAAAAACTGTAAGATTAATGATGCTAGATACATTTGTATTGAATGTAATAAAGAGTTTTGTACTTTTTGTATGAAAGAAGACGAGTTTAGTTGTTCTCAATGTAGACACAATAATCAAGAGAAAAAGCAAAAACAACAAGACCAACAACAAGAAGAAAACCAATTCGAATTACAAAAAAAATATAGTAACATAAGTAATATTATTAATATAATAATTGCTTCATCAGTTTTATTTTTTGGTATAATTTTAGTATTAACATCATATCCATCTATTCTGGATATGAGTAGTATTAGTAGTATTGGTGACAATATTTCAGAAGAAAAGATAAACAATATTAATAACGATAGAGGTGGATTTATCTACATTTTTCCATTTCCATTAGCTATACCTATTGAGTTTAGTACTTCATTTATTATACCTTTAGTATTGATTTTTATCATTATTATTCCAATAATTTTGTTTATAATCATTCTAAAATTAATAAAAATCTTGTAATAATAATTTTGTTCATAAAATGACTAATTTTAAGAATGAGTGATTAAAATTAATACAAGACTGAAACGAAATGGATTCCACAAATAAACAACAGAACAAATATACAGCTATTGTAACTGGAAGTACAAGAGGCATAGGGAAAGAAACTGCATTCCTTTTATTAAAAAATGGAATAAATGTTATTATATCTTCCAGAAGTCAAGAAAGTGTAGATAATACCATACAAGAAATTCGTGCTAAATTTCCTTCTAAGAAAGAAAGTATTTTAGCTTTAAGATGTGATGTTAGCAATTGCTCTGATGTAAAATCGCTTGTTGATGTATCGATAAAAAGATTCGGAAGTATCGACATTCTCATTAACAATGCAGGTATAGTTTATTACAAAGATATAATGGATACAACTGAAGAAGAATGGGATAAAACTATTGATATTAATTTAAAAGGTGCTTTTCTATTTACCAGGGAAGTTCTTCCTTATATGATTGAAACTAAATCTGGTGGTGTTATTGTTAATGTAAGCTCTGGTGCTGGAAAGAATGGTTTTCCAAACTTATCTTCATATTGTGCAAGCAAATTTGGTATAATAGGGTTGACTGAAAGTGTAGCTAAAGAGGTAGATAATTTTAATATTAAAGTTATGTCAATATGTCCTGGTGGAGTAGATACAAAGATGATAAAGGATATTGTTAATGATGGGTTTGATAAATCCAGTATGAATTTGATGAAACCTGAAGATGTAGCAAAAAAGATTTATGATATGCTATCTAAACAAAAGGATTATTATAATGGACAAGTAATAGAATTTTATAATAAATAAAAATAATTAGGTATGTATTATCTAGATATTAGTATTGTTAAAAGTGATATAGATAGAAGTACAAAGGAATATAATAGATTAATAATAAAGATGAGATTTTTAAACAATTTTTAAGATAAATTGTAAATTTGTTAAAATATAAAAAATGTTTTATTTTAGATCATATGTTTTTCTTATAAAATTTGATATTCATGAAAAAATTCATAAATTGTTAAACTAAGATAATTATTGCAAAATTAAAAAAATAATATTTTGATAATAACATTATCCTAAATCTATATTTATCTTTACAACACCATCATTGTTAAAAGTGCCAGAAGAGCAGTCTTCTCTATTATCTTTAAGATTTATTATACATACATTAAGTATATCTCCACTAAATACCCCATCCACTTGTTTAAAAAAGTTGTCACCTATAGTAAAAGTGTCATTCCATTGCCAAGAATTTTGAAAAGTATAAGCTGATGTTTCCAAATTATCTCCAATGCCTGCCCCATGTATTTGTATTTGTATTGTTCCATTGTTTGCAGAGACATTAAATGGAAGAAGAAATGATACTACCAATATTGTTATTGTTACTATTACAATAACTTTAAGGCCACTTGTTCTCATTGGTAAATTTATTTAAATTATTAATATAATATTTCAGGTGTAATAATCAATTTAAAATTTTGTTAAATAATTATAAATAATTATAAAAACGATAAATTTTTTAATTCATGTATATTGTTTAGTGTAGTAAAAAATAAAATTTTCCCTAAAAATGTGATTATCTTTCTTTTACTGATTCATCTTATTATTTGATGAGTTTATTTTAATGAGAATTATATTAATTCAATTCTTGACATACTGAATATCTTAAATTTTTTAACTTGATGTTATCCTGAATTGGAAAAATTGAGTATCTTCAATTTTCATCAATATCATAAGATTAAAAAGTTGAAATAAAGAAATAGAAATATACCTCTTTAATTTATACAAGACATAGTTGAAAACTATCAATAATTTCATTGAAATTATTATAGTAAAACAAACTCAGAAAGGTAAATATTCAATATTTAATAATTGTAAGAATTTTTTAGTATATATTTTCTTAGTTGCATTTATAACGATTGTCATTTCAAATATTTTATTTTCTGTAGATAATCTTGATATCAAAAAAGCAAGTGCAGCAGAAAAGATAGAGGTATGCTGTCTCTGGAATGAGAATCTGGATGACGGGATTCTGACGTATGCTGTAGATTCAGATAACAAACGCTTTAACAAAATAGTTGATGCTACACTTTATACTTGGCAGGAAAAGATGAAGAATATCATATCCTTTGTAAAGATAAACGAGGTTTCTTCCGCTGATATTTTATTTATATCAGAAAAAAACCAGGGAT
>JBHIVA010000145.1:0-3258 GCA_042138015.1 Nitrososphaeraceae archaeon
CTTTTTATCATCGTCTTTGTCATCATCTTTATCTTTTTTCTTTTTATCATCGTCTTTGTCATCATCTTTATCTTTTTTCTTTTTATCATCGTCTTTGTCATCATCTTTCTGAATTTCTTTTTTACACGGTCCTTCCTTTTTGTCCTTTGAATCGAAGTCTATTGGCTTGTCATCTTTGTCACAAATGAAAAGGTCTGCTCCCTTACCACCTTTTAACTCGTCCTTTCCGGGACCACCTTCTAGGATGTCATCACCTTCCCCACCATCAAGAATATCATCACCTTCATTACCTCGAATTTTATCGTCCCCTTTCCCACCTGATATATCGTCATTACCCGGACCTCCTTTAAGATTGTCATTTTGCGGTGTACCTTCTACAAATACATCTACTTGCGGAGTAGATGATTTTTGAACCTCTTCAGTCTCATTTTCTACCAAAACAGGAGAATTAGGCTGAGCACTTAAATTATTTGATGAAAAAGTCATAGAAATTATTATTGAAAACATAAAACCAACTAAAATTTTGTTCAAATTTATCGTTTCTTAATTTTCTACTAATTTAAATTTTAAGTAGTTTTTTAAATATGTTAATTTTAATTTTTTATATATTTCACCTCATATCTTAAATTATAAAAAATTCAGATTATTCTCTTATTGATCCTACGGTTTGCTTTGAATATCCACTTATTTTCAAAATAACAGATCGTATGGATATCTATTGTTAAAATCGTCTGGGATTTCACCTATCTCTTCATCCTCATTGGTCTCATCAAAGAAGTCAGAAAAGGCTTCCTTTTCCGCTAATGCCCTATCTATTACTTCACAACCACCTTCTTTTTGATCATTTTCTACAGAACTAAAATCAACCACATTGTCGTCTTCATCACATATGAAAGTATCTGCTCCCTCTCCTCCCTCTAGTTCATCAGTTCCTGGACCACCTATAAGCCTGTCATCACCTGATCCACCATCGAGATTATCATTGCCTATACTTCCATCAAGTTCATCATCACCAGCTCCTCCTTCTAATTTATCATCACCAGCTCCTCCTTCTAATTTATCATCACCAGCTCCTCCTTCGATTTCATCATCTCCATCATTCCCGCTAATAATATCATCTCCTTTTTTTCCAGAAATTTCATCATTTCCATCACCCCCTCGAAGTTTATCGTTACCTGAAGTCCCATCGATCGTAACATCAACCTTAGGTTTTCCGACAGAAGGTTTTTGAACTTCATTCTTTATCGTAAAATTAGAATTATTTTGAGCACCAACAAGAGGCAGAAAAAATATAACAATAATTAACACTCCCAAAAAGGAGAGAAAATACTTCCCAGTCAAATCTAGATTTTTGATATAACATCAGATTTAAAAATATTTTCTTTTTTCTTTTGGAAGTGAATTTTTTACATTTTATAGATTTCTTATTTACAATTTATGAAAAAATGTCCCTGATTATTAGATTGGATTATCAAAAATAGGATCAATAAGTGAATTAAATTTTATAGGAATATTACATTTGAGATCTTTTCGTTGTAAGAGGAAAAATTAGTATAGCATGTATATACATAAATTGATTATACTCCTAACGGAGACAGTCTAGTTTCTATAACATATAATGAAATTTTATTTATTAAAATATAGAAATATTTTGCGAACTCAACTTGCCATTTTACTATCAATATACGACATGTTTAGTAAAGTCACTCAAATTACGTTATTTGTGATTATTTGATGGTTTATATTTTATTTAAGTTGTTTATTACATTTACCTAATATAGAACAATATTCTTGTTATCTTTTGAAAGTCAAAAAACCTAATGATACCTAATTTCATACTTGGTTAAATATAAATCACTGTTTTATATCAGAGTATATCAATATTACCGATAAACTCTTAGAAATACCGTTATAAAATAATCTAAAATTGAATGTAAAATATAATAACCCTTAAATCTAAATGATAAATTTTTACATAAATTTAAAATTAAGTATTTATGTTTATACGAACATTATCTAGACTCATTGAAATATGTAATTTCAGAAAAAAAAAGTAATGTTATTTTAATCAAGATTAACAGACCAGAGGTTCTAAACGCATTGAATTATGAAGTAGTCTCTGAACTTTCGGAAGTATTTCATTCAATTTCTAGTGATAATGATATCAAAGTGGTGATGTTAACAGGACAAGGAGAAAGATCATTTTGTGCGGGTGGGGATCTTAGATCTGTAGTTGATATGACACCGATTGAAGCAGAAAAATATGCTTTGCATGTACACAACTTGTTAAATATGATAGAAAATTTTGATATACCTGTAATTGCTGCTATTAACGGTTATGCGTTAGGAGGAGGCTGTCAATTAGCATTAGCATGTGATTTACGGCTTGCATCTAAGAATGCAAAGATAGGACAAACAGAAGTAACAATTGGTATTCCACCAGGATGGGGAGCTACCCAGCGACTATCAAGAATTGTAGGTATTTCCAAGGCTAAAGAGATGATATTTACAGGAAAAGTAATTTCAGTTTATGAAGCTAAACGTATAGGAATAGTAAATGAAATAATTGACCATGAAATAAATTCAAATAAAAGTGTAAAACAAAATCAAGAAAAAATAAGTAACCAGATTTTTATTAATAAATGTATTTTATTTTCTGAATTAATTTCAAAAAATAATTCGCTTCCAATAAGAATTGCTAAAAAATTAATTAATAAAGCAAGAGATGTGGATATAGATAGTGGTCTTTTAATGGAAAGATATGGTTGTAGTATTTGCTTCGATAATTTTAATTATGAAAAATTGAAGAATAGGTTATAATTATGAGATATATAATATATTCAAAATAAAATATCAAAAAGTAGAATTCATTAATAATAAATTATAAATTTTGAAGTTATAATATCTAGTTATTTAGTACTAATTTGTATTCAAAAAGAAATAGAAAATTTTTTTATACGTTAACTGTATACTTTAAGTAAATCAATACTCTAAGTCATATCCTCCTTCAGTATCAGGATACAATTCTTGGTCTTCATATGGAGATTCATAGTAAGGTAAGTCATATCCTCCTTCAGTATCAGGATACAATTCTTGGTCTTCATATGGAGATTCATATGGAATTTTTTCTTTAGCTAGACTTTCTGATTCTCTATCATCTTTTCCTGGTGTTTCAGGTGTGTCTCCTGGACTACCTTGAGATTTTCCTGGTGTTTCAGGTGTGTCTCCTGGACTACCTTGAGATTTTCCTGGTGTTTC
>JBHIVA010000146.1:0-3256 GCA_042138015.1 Nitrososphaeraceae archaeon
ACCAAGTTCTACCAACCTTGCATATACTCTTACTACGTATGCAAGAGCACCCATGAAAGCAACAACTACTCCCATGTTAAACATCCAGTGGTTTGGTACCGCAAATATTTCTTCTACGAACCAAAAGTGCCACATTTCATTAACACCTATGGTAAACATTGTAGCCAAGTAACCTATTATGGTTATCTTTAATCCTGTATTCATAGAATTGTTTGGACCTCTAAGTACAGGAACTCTTCTATCATACATTGCTACAAATCCCCATCCCAATGGTAATGCAATGAAGTGACTGTATAACCACCAGTGAGCTGGTGTGAATGCGCTATCTCTAATAGCTGTTTGATGCAATGAACCATCAACGAAGTTATCAACTTCTACTGATGCAGCAATAGAACCTAGCATAATGACCATTATGTAGATCTTTTTTAATCTTTGAATTTCTACTTCTTTAGGTATGAGTGCAGGCATCTGAGCCATTTTCTATCAAGGACTCTTCTTTAAACTCGAATTTAAATATATATTAAAAAAAAGGATAAAAAAAGATAAGAATTTTATATAAAAAGAAATAAATGATATATAATCTATATCATTGCTTGATATATATTGTAGAATTTTAAACCATAATAGAATAATCATTAGTGATTATCATTAATGATAATCTAGTTGTGAGATGGAAATTTTGTTTCTGTAAGTTCTACAATTGAAGAGATAATCTTTTAGATTTATTATATCATAAAAAATTTTCAATTCCTGATCGAAGAAAGAGTAATTCTTGCTTCATCGAATCACTGACGTGTACTTTAAAATACAGATTATGTACCAACTTTAGTTATTAAGGATGTGATAGATTACACAATGACCAAAATGAATAGGAGGGAGCAAATCTCAGAACTTTATGAATCATATAATAAAGTTCTCCTAAGATTTACTACTATCTTGATTTCAACTCAGATTATTCATCTAATCTGGTTAACCTATGTTGCAACCATTCCTTACTTTTTATTTCAAGAGATCTGGCATATTCCTGAAAATTTTATTTTCGCGGCCATTGATTATCTTGAAATCCCAGCTTTGATCCTTACCTCTTTATTCTATATTGTAAATTTGTCTAAAAAAAACATTTTGCTTTTGGGTGCTATTTTTATCCAATTTATCCATATTGCTTGGATAACAGATACTTTCATCCTAGAAAATGCTCATGATATTGGATTAGCTATCTATATTGTGATCTTAATCGATTATTCTGAGATCCCAGTAATTATAGATTTTATAAAAAAATCATTAAAGATATGATTTTTAATTTCTAGTAACAAATTTGCTTGTAAGACTTTGATCTGGTTTTTGGTAAATTAATGTATAAATATAAATATTATTAATTGAATAAATTATAATTAAATTTCTACTTATTTATATTTAATTAGGATAAACCTTTAATTATTGATTATCACATCATGAACTTTGTTCTAATATTAAACAAGATGATCTTATTAATTATTAATCATAAATTTTTTCTCGTTATCGCTCCCTAAAATAATGGAAAATAGTTTCAAATTTTAATCTAAAAAAAATTTTTCGAAAATACAAAATTATCATTACTAACCTTATTTCATTTTTTCTTCATATAATAAAGTTGATTGTAATTTAATGATAAATCCAAGGAATAAAATATGAAAGGTATATAATGAGTTTTGAGCTAAAATCCAAAAAATTATAGGTAATCTATTTACAATAAAAACTACAAATTTGATAGAAGATATTTCAAATATAAAAGAAAACGCAGAACAAATTATGCTATGTGATATTTGTAAGGAAAAAATTTTTGATGAAAAATATATGAGTATTACCAGTAGCAATAATAAACCTAAATTAGAAAGCGAAAATGAAAAGATAGAATCTTTTAATGAAGATAATAAGTATTATAACATCTGTTTGGAATGTATTGAAAAAATTAAAGATTTATTGACTTATAACTATGGTTATGATGGAGATTTAATAAAATATTTTAAGATGTTATTGGAGAAAAATAAAGTATAGATCAAATGATATCTGCAAGATACTAAATATTTACCAAGTTTTTGGTTAGGTAATTTTGCCCTTAATCGTATCAATATTTTTAATTTATAAAACTCTCGTAGTAATATGTAATAAATTGGTAACCAAAATCTAATTAGTAATATTTAAAACTGGAAAGGTCTAATTTTTTCTCCCCTACTATGCTTGATATAGTCTGCGGAAAAATGTGCATTTTAATATATTGGAATCAAATTTCTGATCTCTTATTATTCAAGTTATCGAAAGGTTTCTGCTCTGTTGAGAAGAAGGGTCTTTGTATTAATTTTTAATTCTCAATACTTTTTTTTATTAACTTTGGATAAATCATTAATTTCAAAAATGTTATAATGATGTTGATAAATTTAATTTTTCTCGTGATTATTTGAAATATGTTGGTCCCTTTACAGTTGAGGATCACAAGTTATGTATTTTAAATTTTTTTAACCTGTTTGAGAATATTATATATAAATTTTGAAAACTACCAAATTAGTATGATGTTTACCTTTTCAATTATTTTCTGAAGTCAATCCTTAATACTTGTGTTGCCAAAATAAAAACATGTCAGAAGTAAAAGATAGCTGTTCTAGTTGTGGTTCGCCGGTGACGGACTCAATATCTCTCAAAATAAAAGAGAATAAACTTGTGAAACTAGGAAAATTTATTAACGATAAATGGATTTGTGATGACTGTGCCTTAGAAAAGAAAGGGATAAAATCAGAAACTGTTCCTTATTTTAAAGAAATAGAAGGATTAGAAACGAACGGTATTGCTACATCTTCAGATGTGTCTCCAAATACTCCACCTGCTGATAAGACCTAATTTTATGTGAAGCATGGATTCTTAATCTAAAGTGAATTATATGTTGATAATCACATTCCATTAAGAAATTAAAATTTGTAATTATAATATTATAAAAAGATTATTTTTCAAAATGATTAATAGATAGAGTCTTGTCATTCAAACTATTTTGAACTAAAAGTAGTAAATTGAATTCAAATCTCTTTAGACTATTTTTGAATGTTTCAAGATTTATTTTTATCCTCTCAAGTTAAAAATAATGTAAAAATTTACTCCTTTTATGATATACGAGTCATATATTATAACCAGTTGTATATTATCTTCCATTACAGTGGTAATTCTGAAAAGCGTTTATGTAAAAAAGCATTATATTAGCTATTTTGTTCGTATTATTTCAAAAAGTTCC
>JBHIVA010000147.1:0-3240 GCA_042138015.1 Nitrososphaeraceae archaeon
GCAGATAGTGGTTGATACTACTATTTGGTTTTAACATCCCCGTAAGTAATTTCTTATTATCGTCTATTATACCTACATATATTGTTCCATCAAGTTGATTTACAACAGTTTTACATAAAGATTTTAGAAACTCTCTCTGACTTATTTTTAGTCACCTTTTCTTTATATGAATCTTAATCCTATGAACTCTTACTATTGCAAAATCACAAATTTAGCCAGCTGTTTCAGATGTTTTTTTATGTATATCTAAATTAGCTTCATCTACCTTTATTGCTGTAGTAGGGCAAACCTCAACACAAGCCATACACCAGATACAATCTGCTTCTTTTACAGGATCTGATTTATCAGTATAATCTTTTCTACCTTCCCTTGAACTATTATCTCCTATTCCAGCACTTGTAGCATTAATCATTTCTGCTGCTGGTACATCATGTTCACTCCTATACCATTGAAATACTTGTACTGGACATGCCTCTATACAAGATCCATCTGCGATACACGAATCCCAGTCTACTCCAACAAAAGTTCCATGAACTCCCAAAGGAACATATTCTTCTCCTCTGGACTTGTAAGCTTCTTGAACCTGTTCATTAGATGAGGATTCGGCATCAGACCTACCTGGTCCCCATACAAAGTGAAATCTTCCATCTTCATGTTTATGCTTTCCTATAACCTTATGGTTTTTCGGAAATTCAGAATCTATTCCCATAATTATACTACGGATTTATTTCTTAAAAGGGTTAAAGAAAAGAAAAGATTTTTGTAGCCGATAAATATATATATTTTATATATTTCAAGGTTTTCTATTCTATCATTCAAACTAACTATTCTATATTTTAGGTACCTGTTCTTCCACTCGTGATTTGGCTTTGTGGATATCTAGTATCGTATACTACTTCAGTTACAGTATTTTCGGCTCTGTTAACTTAAGGATAATGTAATCTCAATGCTTACTTTTTCTAATATGTTCTATACTCAATTTTCGTAGATTTTTTAATATTTCCTTCTTGAATCTACCTTAACTTAACAGAGCCCTATAAACTAAATATAACTAACTCATTATCTGCATTTTTTGTTTGAATTGTAAAAAAGAAACAATGTAACGTAAATAGATATACGATCTATTGAACCAATAGTAATAATGTATTACATATTCCATCAAAAAAATACAATATTACAAAGATTGGTAGAACAGTAGAGGTAGAACTATACTTTCCAGAATGTAAAACGTTTATAGATTCAACAGATGGGAAATTCGGATACAAGGACAAGAAGCAAAAAAAAGAGTACTATTCTGGTAAGAAGAAAAGACATTCTGTTAAAACAGCATAGTGAACAAAAAGAAGTGATACTACGTAACATAAATCAAAATATTATCACAATAAATTAAGACAACGTGACTCACCATTTTACCAGGAAAAGCAAACAGTAACAATAACACCATCAAAGGTAAAAAAAATAATCACAATTCTGGTTATGTCGTTGTTAAAATAGAAAAATGGGCTTTCCATAAATTAAAACATGCTTTTACTTTTTCTTCACGATCTTAATTACGACCTTTTTTAGCTTTAATCAAGGCATTACAGTTATATTTAAGGAATAAAAAAATATACTGATCGTGCACTATAGTTTATTTCATTTTTAATAGATTTTATCTTTTCAAAACAAAGTTGTAAAAATTACTATAGTATCCTATCTTTCTTACAGGTTTAAATGGAAAAATTGAAACAGTTATCTAACTGAAAATACCAAAAGAATGAATATTATCTATAAAACAAATCTGATTATCTAAATATATGAAATTGTGAGGTGATGATAATCATTCCGTTATGTGAAAGTTTGTTTGTATAAAGCAAGTTCAAGGATATAATAAGGTAAACAGCTATATATTGAAGTACGTACAAAGATAGATCCTTTGTTAACTTAATAGCCGTATTTACTCTTTTAATTATTTTTTCCTATGATACTTTGAATAACTTTTAAATTTCCACAATCGTCCCTTCTGCTGTCTACAGGGGTTTCCATTATCATTGGTATTTTGTTTATAATATTTTTATTGAGTATGGATTTGAATCCATCTAATCCTATTTTACCTAATCCGATATGTTCATGCAAATCACGATTTGAATTAAAAGCCCCCTTAGAATCGTTCAGATGCAATACTTTGATATTTTCAAGTCCTATTTGATCGTTTAGGATATCGAATGTTTCATCCACTTTATCTTTTGTTCTTAGGTCATAACCTGCCGCAAATGCATGACAGGTATCAAGACAAATACCCAAAGAGTGAGATCGCAAATCTACTGAAGATTTTAACTTATCAAATATTTCTGCTAGTTCATCAAATTTACTTCCTATACTGTTTTTTTTCCCTGTACTATTTTCAAGTAAAATACTAACCGGATTTAAGTTACTCGTTCTGGCTTTATTTTTATTTTTATTATTATTATAGTTATTAATATTTGTATTATTGTAATTTTCAAATGCATATTTACATGCACTTATTAACTGTTTAACTCCTCGGTCAATTCCATCTCCTCCATGACTACCAAGGTGTATTATGACATACGATATATCTAGTAAAGAGGATCTTCTTAGTTCATCCATAAGAACTGAAGTCGATTTTTTATGAAGTTCTTCGTTTGAAGAAGATAAATTAGGAAGATATGGCATATGTATAAAAATCGAATCTGAATCGAATCCTTTTTCGTCTTTTTTCTTTTTGAAATCTTCGATATCCTTGTCCTCCAATGATTTAGCATCCCATCTTCTAGGACTTCGGCTGAATATTTGAAATGTGTTACAACCAATTTGCAATGAGTTATCTATAGAATTTGAGATTCCTCCAGATATCGAAACATGAAATCCTATTTTCAGCACTTTAGATTCAAAATTATTATATATAATAAAGTATTATATTTTTTGTTAGTTACTCTTTAAATAGTATATTTTGATTCATCATGCTTTCCTAAATAAAAATTTAATTATAATTCAGATTTCATAACATTAGAAATTTCTAAAATGCTTTATACAGTTGTATTTACGATATGTAAAAATAGATATTTAATTTTATAAAAAATAATCTAATCTTCATATATTAGAAATTCCATATTACAGATAACTCTATTTGCTTCGCTTAACTTAATAAAGGGTCATAAAACTATAAATTAGAAAAACGAAATATTTTTGTATATTAGTTGCTTATTTACCCTATAAATTTTTAATTTTATAATGCTAATA
>JBHIVA010000148.1:0-3231 GCA_042138015.1 Nitrososphaeraceae archaeon
AACTCAAACCAAGAAAATATAAATACAAAAAATACATTACAATAATAGTGGATATTCTGTTTCTGACAAAAAAATCTAATTACCATTAGATTAGAATAGAACATTCACAGCTAAAGCTCTTTTGTTAAGTTAACACCGCCAAGAAATATTTTAAAAGTAATCTTTTCTGTCGGTATTGCTGAAGTTATTTATGTAATATCTAGATGGTCAATACATTTTTATCTGCTAACAATCGGATATGAATATTATTTAACTTCTATTATAGCTCACTTTTCTTCGGCTATTATCTTTACTATTATGATAAATGTAGGTGTTAAGGTCACTAAACTATTTAACAATATTTAGATCATTTACAAATTAAATAATTAGAATATATACAAAATAGATAAATAAATTAAATAGTCAGAGGTTATAAGCTAATTAGATTATCCCTATCCTTATGTATGTTACTTTATTATTTTAGAGTCATCTAGTATTTCTTTTTCTCCATTTTCAATAAAAGGTCGTGTTAACGTCTTTTGATCTTTTTCTAGTACAGTATCCAATATTCCAAATTTTCCATCAATTTCTTCAACTGAAAAATCTTTTAAGATAGTATCATGAGCTCCCATATTTCCTTCAGTTACAAAAACTATTCATTTGGAATGTTTAGCGACATATTATTGTGATCTTGTATTAAAGGATCATCCTAATCGTCATTGTTAAAAATAATTGGGAAAGCTCTCTCATAGAAGTAGAGGTAACCTCGCAAGGATAGCTCTACTTTTTATTTATCAGAGTAGATGATAAGTTTCTTTAAAATCATTTCCTGTTCAAAATACCCAGTGTTAACTACTCAAAGAATCTAGTAGAATATCGTTAGCGATGACTAGTCCTTTTGATACTTACCTTTATAGATTATATAATTCTCTTTGGATCAATTCTATTAACTGTATTTATTTTTGATTTCACTTTTGTTTAACTTTTTAGTATAATTTTTCAGTGTTTAGGAATATATTGAATGTGAAAATTATAATAAAAATGGTACGATTGACCATATAAAAGCTGATACGCATTTACTAGTGACATTTGAAATAGGTCTATTTGGATCGAGATGACTTCGATAGCATTAGTAATATTTGGAACTTGGGATACTAATCAAATTGAACCTATTTTCTAATTTATGATAGAAAAGAGTATAATTATTGGCTTCTTTGTTAGCTATCTTGTGAACATATGGTTGGTAAAGAAAGGATCTGACATGAAATGTAGTGAATAAACTAACAAACTCCATCTAACAATAGTAAGAAATTTTACTATTATACCAGTTGAATTAGTGATTATAGCATTAGTTTTTTTAATAACAGAAGCAAGTTAATTATTTTAAATATGGAATATTAAAAATATTATTTGATCTCGTTGAATTCGAAGTTTGATTTTGATATTATCAGACAATATTCAAAATTTTTAGATTTTGCAATTATGATCTTAATTCTGGCTATTTTAGTTGGATTTCTAGCCTATGATTATAAATTTCTTCATTTGGAGAAACCACTAATTTCAATTCCTTATGAAATAAAACATTATTTTGATTTTTTGCCTTGGATACTATTTATAGTTCTTTTCTTTGATTTATATTTAAAATATCTAAGAGCAGATAAAAATTGGAGTCAATTTTTTAGGATATACTGGTTGGATGTATTATTGACGTTACTTATACCCTTTTTATTACCACTAAAATTAATGAAAGTATCAATAAAATCTTATAAATTGATCAAAACTACAAAATAAAGTTTTAAACTTATTCAAAAAATAAAAAAGTTTAAATTTTTAAGAAGATAGATGTATAATACGTAACCACAAGAAGTATCATTAAATTCCATATTTAGTCATCGAAGGACTTTATTCTGTTTGTCCTCCCTTAGAGGTTTGTTTTCTAAATTTATGATATATTCTAGTTTTGTCAATTGGAATTTATATAAAGCAAACTTATTTACGATTTTTTTAATTTATCGTATATAGAATATAAATTTAAATAATTGTGTGATAAAAAAGGTTATTTGACTATTAATTCATATCTTTAATATTTTCAAAACAATTACAGTTCAATTAGTTTATTTATTATAATTTTTTAGAGAAATTATTTACATTTTAATAGTTGTCCATATAAGCCTGTTTCCATTCATATCATTATTATGAAATCCTTTATAATAATCTTTTTTACCGTGATCTAATTATTACATTTTATGAATAGTCAAAATAATAATAGACATGACTTTTCAAATAAAGTAGTTCTGGTAACAGGGGGCACCGGCGCCTTTGGTAGTTCTATAACACAAGCTTTTCTTCAATCCAATGCTACAGTTATATCTTCTTATATTAAGGATAGAGAAAACCCTCAGATAAAAAAGGGAAGTGAATCGACTGTAGAATTAATCAAAGCCAATATAACCAATGAAGAAGAGGTTAATAGATTAGTTTCGAAGATTTTAGATAAATATGCTCGTATTGATATTTTAGTTAACGTGGTTGGAGCCTATATAGGAGGAAAATCAGTAACTGAGATTGATGAAAAAGAATGGGATTTGATGATGGATTTGAATTTAAAATCAGCGTTTTTGATTAGTAAATATGTAACTAGACATATGGTCTCTTCAAAATATGGAAAAATAATCCATATCTCTTCTAGAAATGCCCTGCATTCTGAAGGTTATGATTCAGCTTATTCTGCATCTAAATCAGGATTAATAAGGCTTGTAGAATCATTAGCAGAAGAAACAAAGGAATCAAATATTAATGTAAATTGCATACTGCCAACTATAATAGATACACAAGCAAATAGAAAAGCAATGCCACATGCAGAATTTGACAAATGGATAAACCCGGATGATTTGGCACAGGTAATATTATTTCTAAGTTCAGATGAAGCAAATACTATCACAGGAGCTTCTATACCCACCTTTGGAGTAACTTGAAACTTTATTTTCTAAATAAGGATTTTGTAGTTTCAATTTATAAAGGTATAATATAAAATAGTTCGTAAGAATCTAAGCAATATAAAATTATCTACAATACATCATCTAAATGCTCCTGTTAACTTAACGGAAGAGATTAGCTGTGAATGTTCTATTCTAATCTAATGGTAATTAGATTTTTTTGTCAGAAACAGAATATCCACTATTATTGTAATGTATTTTTTGTATTTATATTTTCTTGGTTTGAGTTTAAGGAATACGTCTAAAGCAATGGAAC
>JBHIVA010000149.1:0-3104 GCA_042138015.1 Nitrososphaeraceae archaeon
AATAATTTCAATTAATAGAATTATTTGTTATTTATTTAAAAAAGTAACAATAGAATTACTAAACTTCTATTTTACGTCTTACCTTTTCCTTCCGGAACTCTAAAATAGAGAATCAAGAAGTGTTATTGGATCTGTTTGCGCAAAAGTGTTTCTGTTTTGTAAATACTTTGAAATACGCATTTTATGAAGTATTCCAATAGATTCTAGTCCCACCGTTATAGGAAAAAGGTTTAGGATTAATGATATTGGTAGAACTCATTATTGCCCTCTTTCATCGTTATCATTATTGTTAGTATCATCTTCACCTTCATCCTCAACATCTTCAACTTCATAATCTATATCGAAATCTTCATCATCTTCTTCGATATCCCCATCATCATTTTGATTATTGTTATTAGTTGAACTCATTTCTTTTACTTAACTTCTCTTTTTTTTGTGGTCTTCTGCAAAATATAGAAACCTCTCGATCATTTTTGAAACTTGTTTTGTAATGTTTTGTAAATTCATTTCCTTTTCTTTCTCCTTGGATTTTTTGATAGACTTGTAAATAGTTATCTAGACACGAGTATATTAGTCTAATTTGAATATTCCTATCATTATTATTAACATCTTCATTGTCCAGTATTCCAGCAGTTGCGTTTTGTCCACAGATCTTACATACATTTTTGTGGAAGTTCAGAAATCATTTCTTGTTATTGTTGTTAGATATTCCCATATTTGTGGATAAGTAAACCCTAGAAAACTACTGACCGTCTTGAGTAATACCGATAACTGTGCAAAAATGAGTCCAATGTTTTAGTGAAAAGAGAAAATCTGATTAGAAAATATCAATGATATTTAGGAATTAAAAATAATGTAACAATATTGTTACATTATTTTCTATTCAACTAGATTTCTGCCGTGGACTTTTAATAATCTTTGTAAAATCTCCGCAGCAATATATCCTTTAACAGTTTGTTTGAGATCAAGATTTGATATTTCTTGAACAATTGTAGCAAATTTGGGATGTTTTGCCTTGATTTCTGATCCTTTTGCCTTGATTTCTTCTTCTGTCATATATTCCTCTAACGGTGAACTACTCTGACTAGCTATTTTTTCCTCAACTAGATTTCTGGCATGTGCTTTTAGTATTCTCTCTAAAACTCCCGCTACAAAATAAGCTCTAAAAGTTTCTTTCACGTCTAGATTAGGAATTTCTTGAACAATTGTAGCATACTTTGGATGGTTTGTTTTAAATTCTGCTACTTTGGACTTAATTTCTTCTCTTGTCATTCTATTATCTTCTAAAATGGTCGTCATTATAATGTGTATATAATAACGGATATATAACTATTTGTATCTCTCAAATAGATATATTTATATATATTGAAGTATACAAGAAACATATTGCATAGTATTGAAAAACATTACCATATATGTCAATAAAAAAGTCATGAATTTACTTCTATTCTTGCGTAAGATTTTATATAACTCAATTAAAACACAAGTATTCACATATTTAACTAATCTAACTTTATTCATACTATATGAGCTGTAAACTGACATTGACTAAAAATGGTAATCAGGCATTATTTATTTAATCAATAAAATCAACTATTATACAATATTTTTAATACTACTAGTTGATAATTTCACTTAACGTTGAAGGAAAAAATTTCTTAAATCTTTATAATCATGCTTGTTTCAAGCATAACTTTTCTTTCTTTCTTACGTACTAGAACAGAGACACAAGTTGATGATTGTCTTTCTTCCTATGCAAATTACGGCTCTGTTAAGTTAAGGTAATTTCAAGAAGGAAATATTAAAAAATCTACGAAAATTGAGCATAGAACATATTAGAAAAAGTAAGCATTGAGATTACATTGTCCTTAAGTTAACAGAGCCAGAAGACCAATTTACTTTTATATTATTATTTGAAAAATTTACTTGTGACCAAATTAAGTTATTTATATATAGTATGTATTTTAATTGGTATATCCTTGTTAATAACAAGTAATATAACTATTACAGTTGATGGACAGAATCAGAGTAGTACCAATACCACTAATGTTACTGGTGGTAATCAAACTTTAGTTGGACAGAATCAATTTAATCCTGTGCCATTTGACGAAATACCTCTTTTAATAGTAAACTCACAAGGAGGTAACTATCAAATTGGAGCAGATTATTCTCTTGATTTTGGAGGTCTTACGGTAATTGAACATGATACTAATGCCTTATCTGTTGCAAATATGAATTTGGATAAAAATGATAATAGTTTATCTCTTGAATTACAATGTGATCCTAACGACAGATGTGGCACAAGTTTAGCTCCTGAAAGAGTAAGTATCTATTTAACACCTATTTCTACACCGGATATTAATATTGCAGAAAATTCTATCCCAACCTTACAACTTGGAAGTAATGATTGTGGTAATCTTGCTATAGAAGATTGTACTAACTTTGGATTTTATATTCCTGGAAATATAGTTTTACAAGAATATAAATTGGTAGTAGAAATGTCTTTTGATGAAGCAGAATGGATATTTATTAACCCAGTTGAAATAATAGATTCCATATATGCTGGTACCAATAATGTACAGGTTAGGTGTGATGATCTTGCCCTTGCACTCATAACATGGGATCAGTTATTATCAATAGTACCAGATGGAGATCCTAATGGAGATATAGCTGAAAATGAACATGAATTAAATGAAAACGGAGTGGAACCAGATTTATACAGTGATATAATTGATCAAAATCTTGATAGATTGTTAAATAAAGTGAAAACGCATTGTAATCTTGATACTGGTATGGAAACTATGATCAATGCAATACAATTTGAACTACCATTCTAATATTTTTTAAATATAGTTATAATTGTAAACAGTGTCACATAAAGAGAATATTTTATTAGATAATTATATCTAATAATTAATTATATCATTTGGATGAGTTATAAAAATAATCTTTTGTTCAGATTCTACACTAACAGTAGGGTTCATCTACAGATTGAGACAATTGGTCGGGAGTTGAATCCTTCATGTAGTAGGATTCTACTACGGAGTATTTAGCTTTTATTGTTAGAAACTTAATTTAAGTTATTTTACATTTAAAATGTAGGT
>JBHIVA010000150.1:0-3009 GCA_042138015.1 Nitrososphaeraceae archaeon
ATTTTAAATATTTATCATTGTATTACAAAATTGGACTCTTATTTTAGAACCTCTATAGGTATTACTCCCGACGGGCCCGAAGATTCTCCGATTATTTATTTTATTCAAAAATATCTAATTTTATAGTCAATCATATAACGTAGATATAAAGACATGATGAAGATACGTTTAAATTTAAAAATGATAACTTCGCTTGAATTATTTGTAATTTATCTTATTGATTAAATACAATGATTACTTCATAATGAGGTACATCTTGTATTTAAATAAGATTGGAATATAATGTACATTTAATTGTGATAATTTTATTTGTTTAAAAAGTAGGATTATTCAAATTATTATTTTTAGTGATGTAAGATCAAATTGATTATTAATATATTTATGGGTGTTGTGACAAAATTAAAAATTTATTATATATTTCTTTCCTCAGTTATTTTTCATTGAATTGGCATGACTTACTTATTGAATCTTCAACTCGAGTCGTGTATATTAAAAGAGTTGAAAATCCAAAGTTTAATAATTAATAGAAAGGTAATTATCTGGAATTACATCATATTTCAATGTCTTTTTATTAGAATCATGTACAGGATTATATGATATCATTTATACAATGGGGTGAGTTTATTTAAAATGGTCAGAGAAAAATTAAAAAAGATTTTTTATTTAAAGTAAATTTTTTTTGGCAGAGAAAAAAGAAATAAAAAAAGGTAATTATTGTAAAACATTAACTACCGCTATTAATTTGGTATTTTGTATATATTTCCTTCTTTCATAACAAAAACATTTTCGTGTATAACTTTTATATCTTGAGTAATATCTCCATCCCATGCTACAATATCTGCAGTTTTATTGACTTCTAATGTTCCAAGATCAGGTCTATCTATTATTTCAGAAGCAACACTAGTGGCAGCTTTGAGAGCTCTTACCGGAGTAAAACCAGAGTTAACCATAGAATAAAATTCCTTCCAATTGTCTTCTATTGGGATCGCATATCCAGCATCACTTCCATATCCGATACTTAAATTTGTACTATTAACTATAATCTCGCGAGCTTGCTGCGCTATCTTTTCATACTTGTTAACTCTATCTACAATATAATCTGGTTGAGAAGATAACCACGTTTGATTTACTGTCGGCACAAAGAAGTCATAATTATTTAGTGTTGGTATAAATGCGGTTCCTTTTTCTTCCATCAATTCAATTGTTTCTTGGTCAACAAGTGAACCATGTTCAATTGAAGAAACTCCAGAATTTACTGCTAATTGGATTGTATCTGGTATATGTGCATGTACTGTAACAGGTATTCCCCATTTAGTTGCTTCTTCTATCATTACTTTTATCTCTTCATCTGTAAATGACTGTACATCTTGAGCATGCAATGGTTCAAAAAATGCTCCATTTGCAATAATTTTTATCCAATCTGTTCCTCTGCTGTATTCATTTCTAACAAATTCTCTAACATTATCTTCTCCTACAATTCTAGAACCTTCTTGTTTCAAACTATTTTCTAAATTAGTTGGAGCTAAATACGCTAAATCTCCATGTCCTCCTGCAGTAGTAGCATAATGTGATGCAACAAATAGTCGTGATCCTATTACTTGGTCATTCTCTATCGCCTCTCTAAGATCTACCATAGCAGTTCCAGGAATTGGTTCTCCCGTATCTCTTACAGAAGTGAAACCAGACATAAGTAATTTATTTACATGTGACACAGCCGTTAAGAGCTTAGTATATGGACTCGTGCTGATTAGTTCAATAATTGTATTTTCAACAAGCACAGGATCTGGATCTATTGAAAGATGTACATGAAGGTCTATAAAACCTGGCGTAACGGTATAATTTGAAAGATTTAATTCAATATAATTTTCAGACACTGATATATTTTGTCCTATCTGTTTTATCTTTCCATTATCTACTAGAATTTGAACATCATTTTGTGTTGAATTAGATAATCCATCCCAAATCTTTCCTGCTATTATCAGTATTGGTCCTTGTTGTTTTTCTACTTCCAATTCTGAGCTTACATAATTAAATTGCCATGAAGCCACAAATAGAAGTAATGACGAAAGAACAATTATACTTGTTAGGGTTTTTCTTTGACCTGATATCTTCAATCTTGTATTATGTTCTATAACATTATTTCTTTTAAGACTTTCTAAATTTAAATAAATTTATGAAGTTTCATTTGGTATTACATTAAAAAAAACTCTTCAATTCGTCAATATAATCTTTATTTAATAAATGTGGAGCAAGTACCAAAATTATCTGGAGTTACAACATATTTTAATATCTTTTATTAGAATCATCAAATGATTAAATATTTCTACTATTGCCAACTATTATTTTATACAGATAATTATCATTTCTTACTAACCTTATGATTATCCTTTTTCCTTATTTCGTCAATAACTTCTTTAACATATTGTTTTATATCTTGGTCATCTAAGAATAATTTTTTATAATCTACAAACAATTCATTTTTAGAAGATTTTTTTATGTGATTAATGTAGTTAATTGTTTTATCTTCTATAAACCTATTACTCATCTGACTTAATAAATCATACTTTAGAAGATCATTTCTAATTAACTTTCTAATATCTTTATTTTCAGAGATATAAATAGCAGTACAATAAAATCCAATCATTACAAGAAATGATGACATACCAAAAAATAAAGATGTATTAAATCCAAATGGAGGATATGGAGTTACAACAATTCCATGCACTTGGTTAGTCAAAAATAAAAAGACAAAACCAAATCCTGCTATTGTCATAGAAGTTTTTATAGCTGAATTATGGATTTCTCTTGATATTATCCAAAATGGAATTCCAAATAATAATCCGCCTATTAGTTTACTAAAAATAAAAATTATAGTAAGAGTAATAGTTAAAGATGTTATATTTGAGCTTAACTGAAAAATCATTTGACTGTTAAATTGAACAAAAAATTGACTTATATAGAAAATTAATGGGATACTTATAACTATCCAGTATCTAATTGTTCCCCCAA
>JBHIVA010000151.1:0-2998 GCA_042138015.1 Nitrososphaeraceae archaeon
CATATGGATCTTTAGCATATGGATCTTTAGCATATGGATCTTTAGCATATGGATCTTTAGCATATGGATCTTTAGCATATGGATCTGCCATGTAAGGATATCCATAATAAGAATGTGAATCCTCATAATATTTGTCCCTATTATCATGTTTTTTTCTATCTTTTCTGTCATGAGATTTTTTCTTATCCTTCTTATCCTTCTTATCCTTCTTATCCTTCTTATCCTTCTTATCGTGCTTGTCTTTAACATATTTCTCTTCTTCATAGTATCTTTCGTCTTCATAGTATCTCTTATCCTTTCTATCACCGGAAGCTATTGCATCTTCTGTTATAGATGGAACTATTAGAGTTATCGTTCCAGTGATCAATACTAAGGCTAAAAATACTGCTGATACTTTGGATTTCTCCATGGATTATTTTGTATAATTATAATATTTCTGAAGTTGGAAGGATTTTCATAGTGATATCCAATTCATATTTTTTACAGTGATTTAATAAAGCATCAAAATACTATCATATTATTATAACACTTAGATAATAATTGGTAATATGAAATTGTTCTATCTTTAATATCTTATAAATTTTTCATATAGTATTATATCTAAAAAAAAATAAATTACATTTATTTTATTATCCTATTTAAAATAAACATAAAAATAAGTATATTAGTTGTCCAATATTTTATATTTTATGTAAAACTTATTGTTGTACTTGCTGTGCTTGCAATGCTCTGAATGTGGTTTCAAAAATCTGGTATGGTACTGCTCCAGGCATAATGGTTTGAATTTTGTCACCATTTAATATCACAAAAGATGGAGTTCCGGTTAAACCAAGATTTGTTGCAAGTAATTTATTTGCCTCTACTTCAGACTCATATTTTTTAGATTCCACACATTCCTTAAACTTTTCAATATCTTGTATCTGAACGTTATTTGCAAATTGTGTTAATGAGTCTAAGGTGATCCAATGCTGGGGTTCTGGTTTGAAATTTTTGTAGATTTCTGAGGACAGTTCCCAGTATTTTCCCTGTTCTGCAGCGCAATATGTTGCCATAGCAGCTTGTGCGGATCCTTTGTATTGGCCTCTATCATTAACGACAAAGTCTTTGAAAATATATTTTATTATTCCTGTGTCTATAAAGTTTGTTTTTAATTTTTCGAATGACTCTTTATGAAATTTATCACAGAATGGACACCTATAATCAGCAAATTCAACAAGAGTTATTTTGGAATTGGGGTCTCCTAAGGGTTGAACGATATCAGATACTGGAGTTAATAATTCAGGAACAAATTTAGATACAGCTTCTTGTTCCAAATGCTGGCTTAATGAGAACATCATCCTATCTGCAACATCTACAAAGTCATAAAATTCCTTTGGGCTCGCTACAAAAGATAACAAATAGAGCTTGTCGTTATTTAAAGTACCATAATCAAGCTGGTTAATTCTAGCATTGTTTTGATTTGCATAAGTATAGATTAACTTGTGTGTAGAGACTTTTGAATTCGGGATCGGGGCTGAATCAAGAAGAATAAAATCTTCCAAGTTTTCAGCTTTATTTTTCAATGTTGCGTCTACTATGGATTGTATTGATTTTATCTCTGTGGTAAGTGGAATAACTGTTAGTTTGATAAAAGTATTTGATGCATTCTCTAATTGAGGATGAAATTCTATATCGCTTGCTGAAATTTCAGAAAATTTCCATCCTTCGGGATAATCAACCTTTATACTTGAATCACTATTTTCAAATGTATTATATTTTATCTCTTCTTTAGCCGTTTGCTCTGATGGTACTGTCCATTGGGCACTTGCGTTTCCTATTAGAACAGTGATCATTGAAAAGGATAGCAACAGTAACAAAGATAATGTATGGGTATAATTCACGTAGTGAGAATACTGTGATTTCTTAAAAATTAGTAAGTTTTTAATAGATAACAAATGGCTTAACAGAACTTTACTGAAAATCCATAAATACAAAGAGTAAGAAAAAAGTATTTTCCTATGTTGCAAAAACAAATAAAATATAGAATAACATAATCAAGAAACTAACGTTATTTTTTTAACATTTATTAGCATAATAAAATTTTTTTATGATATAAATATTCTATTTAATCTGCTTTTGATAACAATGGTAAAATGGGTGTAAATGGATCCTAAAAGAAATAAATTTTATAAATGTAATAACTACAGAGTAGGTCACTATGCTATCATTTTGTTTAATAAGGATAATATCTAAAAAACTATCTTTGAAATCTATTTTTGAATAACCTGGTAAGATATAATCTGACTTTTTTCTAAAAATAAAGAAAAATTACAATGGATTTCGATAACAAACAACAAGTTAGTCTATTTTTGATCCAACTTTCACCTCAGTTTGTCCATTATCTTATCTTGAAAATAAGCGAAATGATGAAAAAATTAGATAACAAACAAACCCTAACGATTAAATATTTTTGATTTTTGATTGAATGTTGTTTTACAATAACAGGATCCGGAAACGGTAATTCTATCAGTTTTTCTTTTGTTTACCTTATCTATCTATATTTGACGAAATGAATAGATGTAATCCATCAGTGATTTCTGTCTAAATTTTAAATTTCAAGAGTCAAACCTTGAATAACCTATTGTTGTAATGATACCAAATTTTATCCTCCCATTCTCTTCTCCAGTTACCATAATTGTTATCCATGCTTCTTGATACCGCATACATTCATTTTCTTATATGATGAATCCTCTTTTTTTCAGCGGTTATTTGTTCTAATAGGTTTTCTAAATCCATTTAAAGGGGAGGTGTTGGTTCTATAAAGATCTTTTGCCTCCTATTTCATCTATTCGTAAGATAATATCATCAAGTTGTTGTATTATCCTTATTACTTTTATCAGATTCGAAGAAGATTTTTTCAAATCTTTTAGTACAGTCGTTTATAACTGGTGTATGCCACATCTTAACGAGATCAGACAGATCAGACTGATATTATAGTATATAATAAATTGGTTATAAA
>JBHIVA010000152.1:0-2989 GCA_042138015.1 Nitrososphaeraceae archaeon
AAATCTATAAGCACAGAAGGTTTTGTAAATGGTTGGAATCTTCAAAAAGATGGTTTTGGAAATATTCATTTAAATGGATTACTTTTTTTTGGTAAAGAAAAGTTAGAGTCTTTATCAATAGAATTATTTAATCCTGTATATTATGCAGATGAAAAGATGTTACAATTTGATATAACTATAGATGATACAATAGATATTGATTTACTAAATGAATCTGATCAAGCTACATTGGTAGTTGGTGGTGGTCCTTGTACTACTCTGTTGAATTTAGCTGATATTTCAGTAATAGGAACAGAATAGAAACAGAAAAATAAAATATATTTTTAAAAAGAATCATAGAAAATTTTTTTATAAAACTTAATCTAAAAATCTTTGGGCCCGTCTGGAGTAATACCGATAGCGGTGCAATATCAGGAGTCCAATTAAAAGAAAAGAGAATATTTAATCATTTTTTATCAAGTTATTAGTTTATGAAATTAAAAACATAAGTAAAATGATATGGACATGAGATAAAAAAAATAAAATGAGGAAATTTTTATGGAGTAATTAAGTTATTCGTATTATTTTGGTTTGAATGTATATTTAATTTTTGAATCATCACAACCGTCATGACTTCCACTTATATCAGATGGTGTATTTGTAAAACAACCATTATCATTAATACCAAATGTTATATCTTCGGATGCACCGGATTGTCCAACATAATATTTTACGTTTAGATGTTCAGGTTTATCATTGTCTCCAGCCTTAATTTTAAAACTACCTGTATCTCCGGCTTTTACTTCTTGAGGTGGTTCAGTAACAATTTGTAAATCTTGTCTTGATTTTTCTTTAAATGTTAATTCAGTATCGAGTTCGTTGATAATTTCTACGGTTTGTTCACTTGGTGATGATTGTTCTTGCGCATTAACTAAATTTGAAACACCTAACAAAGAAATGGTCATTATCGAAGCGATGGTAAGAATGCCTACTTGCATGATTCTATTGTTATTCATTATCTATTTCAAAATCAACTCTTACTTGAATGGCTAATAAGATTTACTGTTTACCTTGTCTTCTTGTTGTTGTGATTTCATTAAAAGTAGTGTGTACTAATAATAAAATATAAGTTATATAAATCGAAATTCTTTGCAATACAACATGCAACATCAGGTTCTATAACTGAAATCAATGAAACTGCTTATTATTTAGAATTAAATGGTGTTTCAGACAGTACTATTTTATATTCAGATAGGCCTGATAGGATTGTAAAATCTACTACTTCAGACTTTAACTGGTCAACAAGAGCAGATAGTTTTGCAGGTAATGCACCTAATACTGTTTTAATGGTAGATGATGTACAACAAGATACTGCAATTACAGAATTGTTCAATCCTGTTTATGATATAGAGAAAAAGACATTAAAATATGAAGTAACTCTAGATAATTCAACATCTATTGATTTAGCAACTAAGGTTTTTGGGGAGTCAACTCTGGTAATTGATTCATCATCAAATAACTGTATATAGGAGAATACCTGTTAACTTTGCTAAATTCACTTTGTATTAAAATAATATTTTTATTTGAAAATAAAATTAATAGTATGATATAATTGTACTTAGAGAAGAGTCATAGCTAAAATTTAGATAATCATAAAAATATTCCATGATATTTAATCTGTCAAAAATATAAGCATTTTTTAATGAAAATTTATTTATCTATATGAATTTATTCTATACATGCAAGAAATCAATAAAACTAATTATTATAATAAAGATATCAATGTTAACATTTCTGAAATTACTGATGGAATCTACAGAATAGCAGGTTTTTCTAATGAATTTGGAATAACATTTAATCAATTTTTAATTAATGATGAAAAATCCATCTTAATTCATACTGGCCCTATAGGGATGTATGAAAAGATAAAAGAAAAAATCAAGGAAGTAATTCCTTTACAAAAATTAGCTTATGTAGCCTTTTTACATTTTGAAAGTGATGAATGGGGTGGAATGGCATTTTTAGAATCATCAAGTACAAAATTAGTATGTAGTGATTTAAGTTCCAAGCTTAATATGATGGGATGGTATAATGTTCCCGTAGACCATGTCTCAGTATGGGATGGAGATATTTTAAAGACTGGCAAAAGGAAATTTAAATTTATTATGACTCCACATGTTCATCATTGGGATAGTATGATGATATTTGAAGAAAATACAAAGTCATTATTTACTTCTGATTTATTTATTCAACCAGGAAACAATAAACCTGTTCTATCAGAAGACCTAACAGAATCAATGATTAATCTTTATAAAGGTGCAGGAATATTTGCAAGTGAAAAACCTGTAAGAGATACGACTAAGAGACTTACAGTTTTATTGCCAAATATGGTGTATCCTATGCATGGTTCATGTATTGACAACTCATTATTTTCAAAGTATACTCAAGCTATAATGAAAAATAGTTTTGCTTATTCAGGAATTTTATTAGGACAAAAGTTAGAAACTTTGATTTCTTAATATATTAACTATGGCTTTTGGCGGATTGATATTTTTCTTATATCGTGGTGTTTATGGATTAGAAATCTTCTCCATATGGTATCTAAAAATTTAGAATAGTGTGAGAAGATAATGATTAATATTTATCACATCCTTGGTTTTCATATTGCGTTACAAGCATAACAAAAGCAGAACAATTCTAATCACTTTATTCTTCTTTTTCCTTGCTGGACTTTTTTGAAATAGGAGGTGGATAAATACCTATAGCTGTGCGAAAAGTAGAGTCCAATTATTATTTTATTAAAATCAAATTTAAATATTATAGAATTTATTGCTAATTGATGCAAAATAATAATTTAATTTCTATATCCTTAGTTTCAACACTATCAATTCTTCTTGTTGCTGTTACTTCATTAATTATACCAGTATATGGACAAGAAGATGGGAATACAACAGATTCAGACATGTCTAAATTTTTTGCAATACAACATTCACAGTCAGGTTCAATATCA
>JBHIVA010000153.1:0-2989 GCA_042138015.1 Nitrososphaeraceae archaeon
GGAGTTAATACGTCAGATACTCTTGTAGTATTAATCACTGAATTATTTCCTTCATTAATATTACTAAACCTAGTATTATTTATTGAATCAGGAGTTAATACGTCAGATACTCTTGTAGTATTAATCACTGAATTATTTCCTTCATTAATATTACTAAACCTAGTATTATTTATTGAATCAGGAGTTAATACGTCAGATACTCTTGTAGTATCATTAATAATTTCTATATTTGATTTTTGACTAAGTATATAATTAATTTCCATATTAAAGAGGAAAATAAAATTAATACCTAACACGATAAAAAAAATATTATCTTTCATGGATAACAATAAAAAACATTGTATAAAAACTGATCCATGTAGGGCTCTGACGATATGAAAATCTTTATTGGGTATCATTCCCTTTTGTATACAGGCTAGGTTCAAAGTGAACATACTCCATAGAGTGCGGCTCTAACTAGTACTATATTATTTAAATCTATACTTCAAGAACTAGAGTTAAATTTTAACTTTAACTTAATTCAGAGATAGCATGATTGATTTTAGCCAGATGTTCCATTAATTTAATGCACCTGTAAATTTAATTTTCTTATCGTCAGAGCCGCTGTCCATATATTATATTACTAAACAACAGAAATGCAAATGCATTTCTTAAAATTAGAAATAACGGTAATTAGTCATTCTAAGTTTTGACTAATACTTCTTAATATATTCCAATTCTATACAAATATAAACATTGAGAAATTTTCAGATGCTATGTTAGGTGATTTGATTTATGAAGGGAAATTTAAAATTACTAATATAAGGGTATTAAATGGAGAAGAAAACAAGATTGAATACAATTTTACAGAAGAAGGAAAATTTAAAGATATTGATGTTGTAATATTAGGAACTTTTTGTACTATTCCAACAGGTAATGGTATAATTTACGGAGAAGGACAACACATTATTACTACCAAATATGGTAATGAGACCGCCTCTTTGAGGGAATATGGAATAGGAAGAACAAATATAGAATCAAAAAGCACAAGTTTCCGTGGCTCATTTTATTATAAAACATCTTCAAATGACAAACTTGCCTTTCTTAATAACTTGGTGGGAATATTTGAAGCAGAAGTAGATGAATCAGGGAATGGTGTTGAAAAAGTTTGGGAATGGAAATAATGATGAAAAAATAAATAAATAAAAATATTTTTTTGTAAAGTATAAAATTAAATTTATTTTAGTACAATTATTTATTTGATTCTAATATTCAGATATAATCAATTATTTAATAAATAAATACATCATAATTTTATTTATTGATTAATTATTATAAAACTCTATTGATTGTCCATTATCATATTTTTTTTGATTTGATATCATATCATAAATCTTTTCTGCAACTTCTTCTGGTTTGAGTAATTTCATACCAGATCTATCCACTCCCTGATTGATAAGATCTTTAATCATTTTTGTATCTACTCCACCAGGACAAATTGCCATAATTTTGATATTTTTATCAGCAACTTCTTCAGCTATACTTTCAGTCAAACCTATTATTCCAAATTTGCTTGCACAATATGTAGCCATGTTTGCAAAACCAGACTTTCCAGCACCGGAACTAACATTTATTATAACACCATCAGATTTATTTTCAATCATATGTGGAAGAACTTCCTTGGTAAATAGAAAAACACCTTTTAAATTAATATCAATTGTTTTATTCCATTCTTCTTCAGTTGTCTCTATTATATTTTTGTAAGAAACAATACCTGCATTATTTACAAGAATATCAATCCTTCCAAATCTTTCTATGGTTTTATCTACAAGAGATTTTACCTCAGAATATTTACTAACGTCACACTTTAATCCTAAAATATTATCTTTTTTAGAGGGAAATTTTTCATATATTTCTTGTATCATATTATCTACATTTTCCTGATTGCTTGAGGATATGATTACATTTATTTCATTTTTTAATAAAAGTAATGCAGTTTCTTTACCTATACCTCTTGTACTTCCAGTAACAATAGCTGTATGTTGAGTTTGGTGGTCATGTCTTGTTTGTTGTTGCTGTTGTTCTTGTTGAATATTCTGCAAATCCATAATATTTACACTATAACTTATTTTAATTTAAATAATAATTATTTTTAAATTAACTAATTTTAAAAAATAAATTCAATAGAGAAAAGCTAAATACATGTTACCATTATCTTTACATTGGACTCCTAATTCCTCACCGGGTTGATCCATGGCTTTGACCAGCATAGCCCCCATCTATTAAAAGGGATGATTGTCCTATATCTAATGGTAAATCACTAAATGTAGAATTATCAACAACTGTGAAATCATATCTTAGTATTTTTGCATCTTTGTCATATACAGGATTGTAAAGTTCTATCACAAAGGTATCTTGTTGTATTTCTCCTTTTTGTATCTCATCAACAATTAAAGCTGCATTTGGTGGTACTTTAGTATAACTTTCCTCTGCTCCTTTTAGCATATCCCAAACATCTACAAAATATTCTGTACTCAAAGACGTAACATTTCTATTTGGTCTATCCTTAATAGAGACTGTTTTATCAGAAATATCATTTAATTGCAATAAATAATCAGTAGAATTAATTTGTGAAATTGTGCCATAATTTGCTTGTTGAAGGCTTAGAATTGGTGAGGTAAAGAATTTGCCAAGATTCTTACCATTTATATCATCTTCGGAATAGATTGATTGAATTGATGTTGTCGTGCTAACAAGTATTATTGTTGTTAGTGCAACTGAAAATGAAAGCAATACGAATAGTTTTGTATTTTTAATTTTATTCATTACTTGCTTATGAGAATATTTAATATTAAAATTTTGTTTTAACTTTAAATTTAAGAATTAGTTAAATTTAGTTCATAATATCTAACATTGGACTCCATTTTTCGCACCGCTATAGGTATTACTCCCGACGGGCCCGTACTTTTTCTCGGGTTCATAATATATTCTGACAGATGAAAAAGTTTTA
>JBHIVA010000154.1:0-2895 GCA_042138015.1 Nitrososphaeraceae archaeon
ATATCATTCTTTTCCTAAATAATATTGAAACGATAGTTTCAATTACCATTCTTATATCGTTCCTTGTTCATATTGCTTCTTATCATGCATCCGTTACATAATGTATAACTCTTGTCTCGAGTATTATCTAATTTTTTTTCAAAATAACTTATTAATAAATATAACAAGCAAGATCTTTTCTTTTCGCTATATCCAACCTGACAAAGAAAAGCATCGTTAACTAGTGTACTAGAGATATGATTACTTTTTACAATCTCATTACATTTTTTTTTATTTAATGTTTTTAATATAAATACTATGATATTTTCACTGATTTTAGTAACAGAATATAAAATAACATATGAAAATAATAAGAGATTCAAGTTTTTATAAATTAAATATTTTTTCTGTAGCTGAAAAAATATAAACATGTAATATAAAATACCTTTTCATTATTAAATTTATTTATCAAATGCAGATAATATTTCTCTATTAAAATTAAATCAACCGCCCATGACAGGAGGTTGTCGTAGTAACCATATTTTCTTTTGTAAAGAAAAAGATAATAGTTTTTCTGGTTTAGGTGAATTCGAGTTGAAATTAGAATTGAAAAAATAATTCACATATGTTGTTAAAATCACTGGACCCTTTGATAATTCCGATTCTTGTGGTGTATTATATATTATAGAGTCACCATTATTACGACATACAAATTCTCCTATATTACAAGTCCAACATATACTTGGACTGATAGATATATTCATTAAGCGATGCTTTAGATATTTAGAACCAGTTAATATCAACAAATCGTAATAATCATTTTTTGTTATCAATGTAGAAAGTTTGAGAATTTCAGAGGTGATCAGATAACTCCTTGAAATATTTAGCTTCAATGTTATAAAAGAAGGCCGGAAAAGGATCCTTAAATCACAAATATTGCATCTTTTTTCTGTGTGTATAGATACAAAATTATTATCATCATATTTTTTTTCCATTATTGATAAATTAGTAGTATTAGTAGTATTTTCTTCTACAATCTTATTTTCTAAATCGTCTTGACACAACCCTATATCATAATTGGTAATGTTATTACATTCATCACTGTGGATAGAAATTTTTGCCTTACATGTACTCCTAAAATTCTTTTTAGAAATTGTTATATCAATATTTAAAAAATATTTTTTTTTCATTTCTTGATTGTTTAGAGATTTGAATCCTATCTGATCGATATCAAGTAAAATTTTGATATTTTTTTTGTCGGGATTGTTTGAAATACCATATAATTCAGGATAAAAAACTACACAATTCCCTGTATCCCTTGTCACATATTCTGCATCTATACCATGTCCTATTTTAAAAGCTCCTTTTTCTTTACCTCTTTCAATAATCCAATCAATTTTACATTCTACAGGAAATTGAAAATTATGAACTACTTTATGTTTACATAATGCCTTTATCAAAACAAAGCTTTTCACCTCTAATTTAATAGGAATGGAATCTCTGATACCAAAAATAATTTCTTTGTTAGGAGATTCAATCCCAACTTCACAAAAATTTAGAATTTTATAATTTATAGAAGAATAGGAGGAAGATTGCAAAGAGGATGTAAAAAAAGAATCCGAATCATCAGTCTTTGACGTATTCTGGAACATCAAGCATGATCTAGATAATTATTAATTAAATATAGCTATTTTGAATGTTAACAGACAGACAGACAAACAGAAAGAACACAGTTATAATATTTTTAATGAAATATCGTGTTTACCTATCCCAAGAAATATCCTCACTTCTCTTTTTTGATCGTCACTACCTATCTATTACAAATATTTTTCGGCGCCGAAAAATTTCAGTTGTTATGGGATTATTTTGACTTTCAATTAACCTTCAATATTATTTTTATAAAAAAATTTTAAAAATTTGCAACAAGGTTGAAAAAAGTTTAGATCTTTCTTTTCTCTTTTATTAGTATGTCAATTTGACTATGTAGCATATTTTTATGCTGCATCAATATCTCATAGACTGTCCAGTTATCTTCAACGTCACCTATGATGGACGCTAGTTTGTTCATCGCTACTCTTATAGCGATAATAGCTTTATCGAAAGATTTCTGGGTTCTTGAATCTACATCAATAATCTTTGTCTGGAAATCAAAGATTTCTTCGGGGTTCTCAGAATGCTTCAATTCGTCCTTTAGCATACGAATCTGTCGAGAAGATAGCTTTCTTTTCTTGATCAGCTCTGCAAGTTTGGATTGGTATTCTTGATCTTTTATAGGAAGCAATTCTTCTGCCAAACTTGGTTTAAGATTATTACTGGATATTGACTCGATTATTGCATCCGGAAATGTTAACATCCTTATACGTTTATCAACATAGCTAGCGCTCTTACCCAACTTTGTAGCTAGGTCAGAGATTCCACCCCATCCGTATGTAGTTACATAATCTTTGAAAGCTCTTGCTTCGTCTATTGGATTAAGATTCTTGGAATGAATATTTTCGATTAAAGAAACCTCGAATGCATCTTTATCATCAAGCTCTACTACATGGCAGAGAATTTTACGCCATCCTAGCATTTTACAAGCATTATATCTCCTCGTACCTGCAACTATTTCATACATCGAATCATCTACCATTCGAACAATTATTGGCTGTAAGAGGCCCTTTTCCTTGATGGAATAACATAATTCATGTAGATCATCCTCTAAATTATTTCTATAATAATATTTGAATGGTTTAATTTTTGAAATATCAACATTTTCTAAAATACCTATTACACTGTTTGATGTGGAATGGATTTTTTGCATGAAAAATATTAGGTCACAGACTATATAACCTTGTTGCACATACAAACAAATAGATATTTATCATTTATTTTTCTGTTTTAGGTTTTAGGTTTACAGTCTTCTATATAGATATA
>JBHIVA010000155.1:0-2890 GCA_042138015.1 Nitrososphaeraceae archaeon
AAAGAATCCATATGTAGCAGAGATGTACAAACTAGCATTGGAAGGAAAACTATACAGCAGATCTATTCCATAGAACCATAGAACACCATCCATAAAAATAAAAGAATACAGTAATACAGATACAAATAAGAAGAAGAAGAAAAAAGAAGAAAGATTTCTTTACCCTTTATTTTATTTTTGATTGAAAGTTCTAGTGCAATTCATAAACAAAATTGACAAATTTTCAAAAATATAATAGCAATTAACTCTATTTGAATAAATATTAAATATATCTGTAGGTTCATCTTATTAGATTATTGGAACAATGTTATATCTGCGGTTCAAAATTTGGTAGTATTTCATGCATATATTGTGATAGAAATACATGTTCTTCATGTCTAATAGATTCTGAGCGTAAGTGTAAAAGATGTGCTATTTCAAAAAAACGACCTACTGGTTTTCTAAGAAGAAACACACCTTTCATATTAATGATAATTGCCGTATGGTTTTTTGTTTCTGGGTTTTATCCCTTTCCATATTTTTACGCAGCAGGAATACCGGTTGATGCCGCAATTATGCAACCTATTCTCATAGCTACTGCAATAATGATGATTCCATTCGTATTTATTATGTTTGCATGGAGAAAACGTCCTCCATATTAAAAAACAATTTAATCAAACTACTCAATTTTAAATCTTTAAAGATTAAATAAAAAGAAAAATACTTTAATAAGTCTTGCTGAAAGTGTTTCTAAAATATGATAAAGGTTCAATTATTCTATCTGGTTTAGGTCAAATTCCATATACAGTGCACGATCCAAGAACAAATCATTTAAGAGCACAGGCATTATATTATTCAAATATCATTTCATATTTGCAACAAAGCGGGATAGAATATGAAGATAGTGTTATGGACATAATTCCCACTCCACATCTAAATATTTCTTCAAATGTTAATTTATCTTTTAGAACATATCAAAAACAAGCCATAAAAAATTGGGTAGAGGCAGGTAAAAAAGGATGCATCATATTACCTACTGGATCAGGAAAAACAATAATAGCTATAAAGATAATTGAAATAATTAATTCTTCATCAATTATCATAGTACCTACTATTGATCTGATGAACCAATGGACTAATATTCTTACTAAATATTTCAAAGATATAAAAATAGGAAATATAGGAGGAGGGATATTTAATTTAAGCGGCATTACAGTTTCTACATATGATTCTGCTTATCTTAAAGCACCTTATATAGGGAACAAATTTGACCTAGTTATTTTTGATGAGCTACATCATCTGGCTGCACAAGGATATAAGACAATTGCAGAACAATTTACTTCAAAATATCGGCTAGGAATCACGGCTACATATGAAAGGGAAGATGATCTACATTTAAAATTTCCAAAATTAGTAGGAGGTATTGTATTTCACTCACAACTTAACGAATTAACAAGAGACAAGTATCTGGCATCTTTTGTTATAGAAAGAAGATACGTAAAGTTATTAGAAGAAGAAAAAAACCAATACCAAAAAAATTATTATTTATATCAAACCCTCTTAAAAAAGATCGGACTTAATCTAAGAGGTAAATTCAGTTTAACGAAATTAATAATGATTTCTGGAAAAAATAAAGATGCACGAGAAGCTTTACTCGCTAGAAATAATGCATTAGACATTGCCCTCAATAGTAAATCCAAAATTGAAGAATTAACTAAGATCTTGTATGAGAATAAAGGGCTAAAAACTATAATATTTACACAACATAATAAATTAGTATATGAAATTTCAGACAAATTTCTTATCCCATATATCACCTATAAATCAAGTAAACAGGAAAGAAATGATGTTTTAGACGGATTTAAAGGTGATAGGTATAATGTTTTAGTAACATCCAAAGTATTAGATGAGGGTGTAGATATCCCAGATGCAGAATTAGGTATAATTGTTAGCGGAACCGGTAGTAAAAGAGAATTTATTCAACGCTTGGGTCGTCTACTTAGAACTAAACCTGATTCACATAAAAAAGCACGATTAATAGAATTGATTTCATCGGAAACACAGGAGATAAATATCAGTGCTAGAAGAAAACAAGCTTTGAAGAATATTTAATAAGAATATACGTTAAACTTTATCATTAACAATTTTAAAATTATAAGTTCTCATTTTAATAAACTATTTGAAGATATGGATGCCTATTCTTATATCTTGAGAAAAATATATGAAAAAAATAGGTATAAAAAGCATTATGTAATTTAGTTAGTCATGGATAATTTTGCTAGACCTAATGAGTATATGATAAAATATCTTTTATATTTATTCGTAATAGATGATATTTCCTTCAAACTTAATCTCGAAATCTAATATGATTACATTTAATCATTTCATAATTAAATCTAATTATTTCAATTTTTTTATCTCTTCTTAAATCTTCTACAATTAGATTTTGTGGTTTGTTACTTTTATTTCATAAACAATGCATTCTAATATTAAATATCATTTCTTCAACTTGTGATAATCACAAGTTAACAAAATGGATAATTATTATCTTGAATAATAAGGAATATATTTTTTCCTAAATGCTTGATACCTGAATCATAAATATATTTATTTTATTATAAAATTGATAATGTATTAAACAAAACTACTCAACAATGATTCTTTTTAGGGCTCTGTTCAGATAAGCAGTAAGAGATATAGCTAAGAATGTTCCAAATAATAGTAGTATGAACAAAATTAAATTTGAAAAAAATAAAACATCAAATTATATTGTAATGTATTCACTTTATCTGTACTTTCTTGGTTTGAGTTTACGTAATACATCAAAAGCATTAACTATATTTAGAGATGATAAAAGGAGTTATGTTGCTGTTTGGAAATGGATACAAAGGTTTGGTTCCTGTCAGATTTA
>JBHIVA010000156.1:0-2879 GCA_042138015.1 Nitrososphaeraceae archaeon
TAAACTCAAACCAAGAAAGTACAGATAAAGAGAATACATTACAATATAGTTAGATGTTCTAGTTCTTTCAAATTTGATTTGATTCATATGATAAAGAGAATGTCCTTAGCTATAGCTGTTTCTGCTAAAATTAACAGAGCCTGAAAATAGATCTAAAGCAATGGAAAGATAGCGTGAGATATGGTCAGAGATGGATTGTAGAATCTGTCTTTTCCTGTATGAATAGAATGTTTGGCGAATATGTTACTGCTATTAAATTTGAGAACATGGTAATAGAGATGATACTGAAAGCATCTTGTATAACCTGTTTCAGAGAATAACTGTTAAATATTTATCAATTATATGTGATTAAGAGAGCTTGTTTAATCGAGTTATGCAACAAAGTATGATTGTATTATAAATAATTTTGAATTTCATATCGCATTCTTGTTTGAACAACATTTCTTTCTGAAGGATTTTATTCTAAGATTAATTTTTTTACTATTTTAATTAGTTTCCCTTAATTCCTTGCGCAACAAGAATGGAATAGCATCCAAGACCACATTTTTCACATATCGGTTTTAATGCGTTACTGTTTGAACTTCCAATGCAACATGGTTTTTTTATTCTGCCCATATGATCTAACGACAGAATTGCCCATGAAGGACATTGTACTGGAGTTGTCTCAATACCGCCCCAATTACCTTTCATGAGGGATATTTGTTTTTCAGTATTTACTATATAATCTGGATACAACTTTTTCATTGAAATTATTTCATCTACAATTTTATTCCTTATATTACCAAAAGGTAACCATAAAGGATCATCCTTAACGAAGGGAGTATGAAATTGAAATCCTATTTTATTTACTTTACCTTTCCATTCATTGGCTAGGTTAATAACAGAAGAATAGTTAATTGAATTAATAGTCATAGTAATCCATATATCTTTCCATGCTGGTTTTCCATTACGTTTTGGTTGTTTTTCAATGTAGTCGATTATATTTTTCCGTGTCATAGAATATGATCCTTTTCCTCTGATACTATCATGAATGTATTCAGTTCCATCTAATGAAATCCAGTAAAAATAAAGATTTTCAAATCTGGGGAGAGGGAAGGTACCATTAGTGACAACACACACTCTCTTTGGCATCTCATCACAGAATAATTTTATTAAATCTGGTCTCAATAACGGTTCTCCACCAACTAAAGTGACTATAAATATTTTTTGTTTTTTGAATTTATCTTTGATTATTATTTTCCAATCTTCAACCTTTAGATCTTGTTCATCATTCTTTCTATTAAGCCACCAGTAGCAATGAGAACAATGTAAATTACATACATTATTAACATCTACCGAACCATACATTGCAGGTTTAGAATGAATTAACTTTATACTTATCATATTCTTGAAAATTTGTATATAAAATGGTATTTCACGGATTATGTCAGTAAATCCACGTCCATAAATTAGATCAACCACAATATTATTGATATTCGGAGATAAATAAACATATTTGTAAAGTTATAAAGTTAAGACAAGGGATTCTCTATACAGGAAGATTAAAAAAAATAATAGAGGTTATTATTCTATATTATTTTGTGATATTTTACCTAAATATTTATGGTAACAACAACAAAAATATTAGATTTTTGTATTTTCAAATCGAAAATAGAAAAGGGATTTATTTAAACTTAGTATAATAATATTATGTTTTACAAATACATATATAATTATATATTTTTATGCATAGATATAATTTTGTTAAAATTACTAAATTAAATCTGAGACAGTCACAATTTCACAAGATATACTGACTAACATAATTTCGCTAATCAATTCTTCTCATCAAATACTTTACAATATCCAGATTAAATCTTGTATTCCTGTAGTAACAACAAATATTGTATTTTAGAGAATCAAATGTATAATGAAAAGTAGAAAGTATATGATACTTACCTTGTCTCCAGCATTCTTCTACTGCATTAAACTCGGGACAACCAACTGGAAAATATTCTAATCTGATAGTATCCTTATGTTGTGCAAGATACTGTTTTGTTATCTTTGAACAATGTGGTGTTGCTCTATCAACAAATATGATGATTTTTCCAAATCTTTTCTGTACGTGTTTTAGATAATCAACAAACGTATTACTGTTAAATTCATCATATTGTTTGAATAATTGTTTACCGTCTAAAGATAGACAACCAAATACAATTGTTTTCCTTCTTGATCCTGTAACTGTAACAATGGGTCTTTTACCTGCAGAAATCCATTTCTTTCGTTTGAAGATATAATCATATACAAATATAGATTCATCCTGTACAATTACGGTTCAACCTAGTTTTAATTTGGATAGAATACGTTTTACTCTTTTTTGAATTTCCTTTTATCCTTCACTGAAGTAGTATTCACAAACTTTTTCTGTGGTATCTTGGATTTGAATCCCCACTTGTGTAATAATCTGTATATATGTACTTCATGGTATCTTACTCCTGTATTTTTTGTAGATAAGATCCATTACCTGTCTAAAATCCCATCCTATATTACTGTCTGCTAATTCTTGTCTTATCTTTATCAATACATCTTTGGGTACATCTGGAGGTCTACCACTTCTTTCCTTATCTTTTAGTCCGTCCATTCCCTCCATATCAAATCTATGTAACCATTTGTAAGCCCACCATCTTGATCTGTTTAGTTCATTTTCTGCTACTGATGATGCTTCTTGTTTGTCTATCTTGACACATCTTACAAGCAGTATTCTTTCCTTTACATTACTGTCTTTTTCTTTCTTGTAGGCATTATTTAGAACGGTAGTAATATTGAGTAACATTTTAAGTAAAACTGACTATATGTTAGGAAGCTAAATGAGTTATGGTAAAAATAATTAGATAATAGTA
>JBHIVA010000157.1:0-2822 GCA_042138015.1 Nitrososphaeraceae archaeon
CAATATCTACAAAAAAGAAATTAATAAACACATTTTATCTATAGTGTTGATATATTTAATTTTTATCTACATCTAATAAATAAATATATAACCTAAATATAGTCCGATATCTTTATGATGCAGTTAATATTATATTTGTTAATAGAATAATTTTTACTTTCATATGAATACTTTTAAAGAAAATATAACTATATGATTTATATGATCAAGAATCTACTAAATAGGTCACATCAGTAGATAGATATTTCGCATTATAGAAATTGGAAAAATTAGATATTCCAAAATCACCGTGTATTTCGTTAGATTTTAATTAATATAATTGGAAACTCTTTTTATAGTCGATATAATTAACCTTCGAAAAATACGAATGGTTTAAAAACAGGGAAATGCCATCTATTCAATCTTATCGATTAAATATGAATGATAAAAAAGATAATAATTCAATTGATAATATAGAATTCAAATGTTCACTTTGTGGAAAATCCCTGGTGAACAGAGATTCAAATGAAATTATTCAACAAGAGATTTCAGGTTCAAAATATTTTTTTGATTCAAATCAATGTGTTATGATGTTCAAAAGGCTTGATCACTTTTATGGTAGAAATATATCTAGTTTTATTGGAAATAAACAAATAATTTCAGATCCATTTTGGAACAAAATTCTACCCTCTGATGACGAAATTCAAGAAATTAATGTTGAATCAAAGGAAAGATATATTAAAGTTATAAAGAATCCAGAAGAAACTCTACAAGTCGCTCATCATATGGTTACTTCAGCAAACAAAGAGATTTTGTTACTTTTTTCTTCATCTAATGCATTTTACCGAACTTTTGTTAATGCAGATGGTTTTTTAATTCTTGATAAAATAAAGCAAGATCCATCAAAAAAAGTAAATATTAGAATTCTTACTCCTTTTGATGAAAAAATACAGGAATCAATTGATAACTTGAAAAATAATTACGGGGTAGATATGAAGTATTTACCAGAGCCACTATATCTGAAAATTACCATTTTAATTATCGATAGAAGTTTCTCATTGGCTGTAGAATTAGAAAAAGATTCTGTAGAAGATTCAGTTAATGCGATAGGGTTATCAACTTATTCTAATAGTAAATCAACAGTACTATATTATGTATCTATATTTGAGAACTTATGGAAACAAGCAGATATCTATAAAAAAGCAGACGATCTATACCAACAATTGAAACAGACAAGTCAGACACAAAGACAATTCATTAATGAAGCTGCACATGAAATCCGTAATCCAATCCAACCGATTCTGGGACTAGCAGAAGTTATGCTTTCTAACAAGAATCTAGATCCTAGTCAAACAGCAGATTTGTTGAAGATAATAGTTAGTAATGCTAAAAAACTTCAATTTCTTACCGATAACCTTTTAGATGTGGCTCGTATCGATAGTAAGCTTTTAACTCTTAGTTTGGAAGAATTTGATATTGTGGAATCAGTACGAAATTTACTGGAAGATTTGAAAGATCAGACACGTAAACCAATAACATTTACTTTAAATTCTGATGAAGATTCAATTTTAATGGAAGCAGATAAGGTACGGATTAATCAAGTTTTCCTAAATATTCTCAATAATGCAATAAAGGTTCTACAAGAAGGAAATATCAATATATCTTTAGAGAAGAAAAATGATGATATGCTGTCGGCAAAAATAACAGATAATGGTCCAGGTATCCCAATAAACATAAAGGACAAGATTTTTTCAAAGTTTGTAACAGGATCAAGGTCTGGAACTGGGCTTGGGTTGTATATTTGTAAAAATATCGTAGAAAAACATGGTGGGCAAATATGGGCTGAAAATAATGCAGAAAATGGAGCTACATTTAATTTCACACTACCTCTAAAGCAATAAAATAATCTGTATGTATCCAGTATCACTGGTTTCATTTGTCAATATTTCAAAATGTCTTCGTTCAATCCATATCTAGTGCCATCTAGAGTGTTTTAGTACTTTTGTTTTAAAATATTTATATACGATGTGAGATAAATTTCGTAATCGAAATTTATTGACGAAAAAAAAAATTCTAGTTGTTGACGATGATCAAGGTACTACTTTATCGTTCAAACTAGGTCTAGAAAACCATAATTTTATTGTAGATACTTTTAATGATCCTGAAATTGCTTTAAATAATTTTAAACCTGAAATTTATGATCTTTGTTTGATAGACATTAGAATGCACGGAATGAACGGTTTTGAACTTGTTCAAGAATTGAAAAAAATAGATCAAAACATAAAGGTTTGTTTCATAACCTCCTTTAAAGCATATTACGAAGGCTTGTTAGAAGAGTATCCAAATATGGATCATAAATGCTTCATACAAAAACCAGTCTCAATAGAAGATCTAGTTAAACAAATAGAAAATTACATAATGTAGATATTTGGAATTGTAGTTAAAAGGCATATTAGGACGTTTGTGCCATATCGATAATGATGACTAAATGTATTGCATTTCATTCTTACAAAGGTGGTACTGGTAAGACAACTTTAGCTACTAACCTCAGCGTTTTACTAGCAAAGAAAGGATATAGAGTATTTTTATTGGATCTGGATGTCTATGCTCCAAGTTTAGGTTCCTATTTTGATTTAAAACCTCCTAGAAGCTGGATAAATGATTTTCTTTTTGGTAGTGCTAATGTAGATGATATTTGCATTGATATCACTAAAACAATCTCAAATCAGGTAAAGGGAAAGCTGTTTGTTAGTCTAGCAAACTCTAACAAAGAAGAAATTTACAAGTTAGAAGGGAACATTTCAAAACAGAGTTCTCAGATGCAATTCCTTAGAAACTTTATC
>JBHIVA010000158.1:0-2757 GCA_042138015.1 Nitrososphaeraceae archaeon
ATTCTCCTGAGGCTGCAATGAACGCTGTATCTGAATTAGTTGTAGGTTTTATGATTGCCTTATCTAGGAAGATATTATTAGCTGATAGGGAAACAAAAAAAGGGAAATGGATAAAAAATGAGTTAAACGGATTGGAATTAAAAGGAAAATATCTTGGGATAGTAGGAGTGGGAAATATTGGAAGAAATCTTGGAAGACTAGCCAGATCTCTTCGTATGAATTTGATTGGATATGATCCAGTTCCGATAAATAGAGAATTTGTAAAAGAGGTAGGGATGATAATAACTGATTTAAAGACACTTATAGAGAGCTCTGACTTTATTTCTTGTCATGTGCCCTCGTTACCTGAAACAAAGAATATGTTTGATAGTGAGCTTTTTTCAAAAATGAAACCAACTGCTTTTTTTATAAATGCTTCTCGAGGAGATGTCGTTGATGAGAAGGCGTTATATGATGTATTGGTAAATCATAAAATAGCAGGTGCAGCTTTAGACGTATTCCAAATTGAACCACCAACTAATAATATGTTATTACAGTTACCAAATGTTATTTGCTCTCCTCATATAGGTGCTCAAACAAAAGAAGCTCAAGAACTAGCATCAAATATAATAGCCGAAAAGATAATTCAAAAACTATTAGAAGAAAAGGAAAATAAGATGTAAATTATTTAAGTCTATAAAATGCAGATATTTACAAGTGGACCGAGTGGGATTCGAACCCACGACCACCTACGTTTCCTCTGCCTTTAAGGCATGCAAGGCAGGTATTCTACCAGGCTAAACTATCGGCCCTCTAAAAAAACCTTATTTTTTGATAATTTAAGTGTTTTATTATTTTTTTAAGGATTTTTAACAGGTTTACTTTATCATGATTTGAGCAATAAGTTAAGGTAATATGATAATTCTTTATAAATATAAATCTCCTTTATTTCGTAGAATTAAATAAACATAGTTCACTTATTATGGTAACAATAATAATCCTAACATTTATTTTGAAAATTATTGTTCTTCAACTTCTGAAAATCTTAATAACAAAGTTCAAAGATAAATTGCTAAATTTACATAAAATTAAAGTTCTAAATAGGATTTACTATATTGTCAAGAATTTTGTCAATAAACAATACTTTTGAATCTAAATATCATGTTAAGAGGTAACCAAAAAAGTAAAATATAATTGGGTGTAAAGTGAAAAAAGAAATATACTCTATATCGGATTTCAGATAATAACTTTTTTTAGCTACGATATCTAATATACTCACAGTTTTTATGTGACCAAGAAATAATTTCTATTCTTCTTTGTCTAAATGCTAAACAACTTTTTTCTCTAAATATGTCAGAAAATATGGTATAGAACAGAGCCAGATGTTAAGCCTTACTAAGTTGGTTAGGTCTATACATATCTAGGGGTAATATTCAAAAATACTTGGAAGATAAATACTACAACATCAATGAATTACAGAAAACTGCTTAGGTATAATTGAGAACTAAAAATCTTTATCTAATTTAAATTAATATTTAATATCAAATGCTTATTTAAAGTGGCATTGATAATAGTACGACTTCATCTGAAAATTAGTAGAATAAGGAATAATAATCTACAAGTTAAAGAAATTTTAATTCAGATGACCAGTCAGTAAAATGTGAGTATTTAGTAATACAGAAGCATGTAATTATAAAAGATAAATTAATCTAATATAGCATAAAATTAGATAATCAGTAATAAATTAATCCATCATTTGGATTATAATTATCCCCTATTAAGGATGATCAGCAAATAAGCCACTATGATAGTATAGAATTTAAAAATACTAATCGATAGTAATCGAAACCCTTTTAGGTTTTTCTGATTTAGATATTATATAAAATGTCTGTCTTATTGAAAGATAGAGTATGGGTAATGTTATCTGAGATCACCAAACGAGGGGTATATCCTCTTCATAGCTATAGATTAGGAATTTTCAGGTTGCCTGTTAATTTGACTGATGAATCCACAATAACCAATATAGCCAGTGAAATTAAAAAAAATGGCTTCAAAGTTGATCGATATGCTGATAGGATATATGCAACATACAGTTGGAAAGAGAGTGATACTGACTCTTTAACAGGAAAACCTCTCTCTGCTAATCTTGATATTGTGGTAGAAGTAGTAACTGGAGAAGTTATAGATATTATTTATCAAATTCAACCTGTAGAAAAATTTGGAGACTTTTATTGGATAAAGAATTACCGTCAGAAAGCAAATCATAATGCCAAGATGATTATTGATACCATTCTACGAAATACATCTATAGGCGATAAATTGATTTCTCACTATCAAAAAATTGAAAAGTTGTCTTTAGAAAAATCTATAGAAAAACTAAGTGATTTAACTCCCCTTGCCATCAATCCGAAGACTAGAAGTTCTAATCCACCTCCACCTCCAGCAGCATCTTCAGCTTTATCTCATGAAATAGATACATCAGACATTAGACCTGCTATGACGACTTCACCACCAGCCTCTATTCCTACTACAAGTGCTGATACATCAATATCACTTACTGGTTCAGGTACAGATCATTCTAAAGTAGAAGGCCCAATAAATACATCATTCAAATCTAGTCGTCAAAAAACTGGCAAATTCAAAGGAATATCTGTATGGGGTCCGGTAGACCCTCCAGGACAATTGGGTATCTGGGGAGATAGTGTATGTGTTGATTTTGATATTTGTATCGGTGATGGTGCATGTATAGAAGCATGTCCTGTAAATGTTTATGAATGG
>JBHIVA010000159.1:0-2744 GCA_042138015.1 Nitrososphaeraceae archaeon
AAGGTTTTCATTAGAATCAGAGGAGCTTGTTGTTGTTATATTACCGCTTTCAGAAGTTTCTATGGCTGATGGTGGAAAGCTAGTTATCGTTTCAGTTGAACCAAGGTTTTCGTTAGAATCCAGATTGTAATTTTCGTTAGTGCATATGAATATTATCTTAGTGTCTGGCTCAACATAGAATTCGTAAATACCATTATTATATTGATTATATCCAGTAATTTGATTTTCCAATTTATTTTCCAATTTATTGAGAATTGGATTATTAGCTTTCAAAGATTCAACTGTTGTAAGATCACTTAATTCATCTGCATTTACATTGACATTCTTACATTCAATAATCTTTATATTTTTAACAGCTTTTTTGTCTTTGTTTTTATAAATTATTTTGTCATCAGATTTGTATTTTTGTTCCTCATATTGTTCAGTTACATATCCATCGGTTTGATAACCTTCATAATATGGGTCTGATTCTGCGGTATAGTCTTTCATTTCATAACCTTCATAATATGGGTCTGATTCTGCGGTATAGTCTTTCATTTCATAACCTTCATAATATTGATCTTGTAGGTATTGATTATCGGAATCATATTCAAGAGATTCATAACTTTGTTTTATTTCATGATCCTTTCCAAAGTCATAATCTTTTTTTGTATCTTCTTTATCTTTTTCTTTTTCTTTCTTCTTGTCTTTTTTATCAGAGGCTGCTTGTACATCAACGAATGAGACCGTGGATGTAACAATAACCCCAGATAATAAAATCAAAGATAATAATACGGCTTTAAAGACTGATTTTCGCATATTGCATATATATTTAATGCACTTATTTAGAATGCTAAAAATTATAATAGGCTATTGATCTACTGATTAGCTTTAGTTTATTGTTATCAAATATTCTAATACGGTCAATTTATTTAATAATTGTTATATAATCTAGTTCAGTAAAAAATATTTTAATAATTTACCTGAAATTTTAAATATAAATAAGATTTTTGTATCTAACCATTAAGTAAAATTAAAATACAGGTTTTCTATCGTTTATTGAAATACTTAAAATAACTAATAGATAAATCTGGAGAGAAATTTTAAAAAGAGAAACATAAAGATAATTGTAACTTTTCATTCGAATCTGAAGAAGAGATAATATAAAGAAAGATTATTTTACAATCAAGATTTGGTTAAAAATAAAATTAATCTAAGTTCTTTATCTATCTGTCATCTGTATGCAATATAGAGGCTAATGTTCATGCTAAAAGATTAGAAAACTGTTTATACGACTTGAACTATTATGTAACCAATAATTTAAATTAATATATTACTATAATTTTTTATGAAATTAAAGAGAATCGATGCAAAGTGAAATTAAGTTATTACTATTTCTATATTAATAATTAATTTTTTTATGTATATATTTTTAAGATCATCACAAATATAAAAATCCTTTATAATAAAATAATCCATATTGATTATCATTTAATTTCTTTTAAAATCTACTATACTATTGCAAATAATAATGAATAATAACATTCGATAGTAGAATATATTCTCTATTTATATTACTATAATCTATCTAGAAAATTAAAATCTCAAAAAAATCAGCATAGAAATAAATCTAAAAATCCTTCCAATCTTAGATATATTAATATTCAACAGTATTAGCTAATGATTAACAAAAAAATCAACACAGCTATTATATCTTCGATTTTAGTAGCAGGTGTATTGGCTTTGTTATCCCCATCTCTAGCAACTAATGCACATGCAGCATATGGAGGAGAATATCAAGACCCCAACGTAAATGTACAGACAATAAAGTGTATCAATAGCAATGAAAATATCAATGGTATAGATATCACACAAATTCCTGACCAAAATGGTGTGGCAGCAAGTGAATTACAAGGAGATGAAGCTGCAACCGGAGAACCAAATGGTAATGGTGCTGCAAATGGTAATGGTGCTGCAAATGGATTAAATCTAGACAAGAACTTGGTAAGTCTATGTGTAAACATCAATGATAACGGACAATTTGATGACGTATTAAGGGGAGTAGTAGCTACACTAGGATTAAACTAAATAGTGTTCAAAATCTTTTTTTATTTCATTTTTAATTCATATTAAAATATAATAAATTTATTATATTAACTCAATAATTATATCAAATTAAAGTTAGGAAAGATTTTTTATCAACGTTTATTTGATAATAGAAATGCTTATAATTTTTGTATCTAAATTGTAATTAATTGGAAAGTGAATATGCATCACCTTATATCTTAAGATCAAGGATCATTAAAACAGGGAAAATTCTAAAAAATACTACATTATCTCAAATAAAAGAATATGAAGAAAAATTTTCTAAAATTAATCCACTTTACAGTGACTTATTTAAAGATCTAATAATAGATAAATACAATATAGAAAAGGCAATAAAATCTATCAAAAAGATATTTGAGAAGAAGACTTTAAGATTTGTTGCAATTGATGGTACTGAATATTCTAAACCATCGTTTGATATGATTATTTTTTATGCTAGCGCTTGTTCTTGTGATGGAGAAATAGATCTTATAAAAAAAATGACTTAAAAATTAAATATAGAAATAAATTTTTAGATAATTCGAGTGATATTTCTAGTTGTATTCCTCTTTACATAGACAAAATTCCAGAAATTGATCAGACATTTCATGATGAAGAAGGACTATTGGATTTGACAAAGTCTTCTACTGAAGAGGATATAATAAAAAATACAAACATAG
>JBHIVA010000160.1:0-2670 GCA_042138015.1 Nitrososphaeraceae archaeon
AGAACAACCACCACCAACATTTGAACAACCACCACCAACATTTGAACAACCACCACCAACATTTGAACAACCACCACCAACATTTGAACAACCACCACCAACATTTGAACAACCACCACCAACATTTGAACAACCACCACCAACATTTGAACCAAATCAACAGGATGAGGAAAGTCCAAACTTTAATTTTCCAAGATTTGAGCTTCCATCATTTTTTCCTTAGTTTTTTTAAATAAAATAAAAATCTCTATGGCTCCCATATTTCCGATTTTTAGTTTAATAAATCTGATAAAGTTTCATATACAAGAGCTTTTTTATTGATTTGTTAAGGAGGTCATTCTTAATTAAATCAGATTGAAATAGTAACCAAAAATTTACTCAATTTTCAATCATATGATCATATGTATTAGATTCTGGTAAACTTTTCGATTATTTTCTTATTTTCTGGATATAATGATATTAGTTCATCTCTCTTTCCTAACATAAAATATTTAAATTCAAAGCCTGGGATTGCCGTACAACCTACAAGTGAATATGAATATTGGTCATTAACTTGTGCAGCGAACCAAAAGTTATTCCTCACAATCACTTCTAAATTTTCTTTCTTCTCTATATTATTTCCCAATACTAAAGTAAATAATTTTCCATCTGTATCATCAATAATAAATAGAGTTATACTGCTACCATGGTAAAAATGCCATATTTCGTCAGAATCAATTTTGTGAAAAGCAGAAAAATCATCATGATCAATTAAATAGAATATAGTAGTTGCAATTGACCTTTTAGTTATTTCATCAATTTCTATTGGCGATTTATATGTTTCTCTATAGTAACCTCCTTCTGGATGTTTAACAAGTTTCAATTTTTCTATCCAATAGGATGACGTTAATGTCATTTTATCAATTAAATTTATAAAAGGAAATATTAAGATTTTCATGTTTTCCAAAGGATTTTTTATGATTGAAGTACCTAATATTAAATTTAATTATATGGCTAATTCAAAGTCATATAACCTAAAATTTAACACTAAATTATATATAGAGAAAAAATTTAAGTTAAAATATTGAAGATATTTTAAATCTAAATCTTATATTCAAATTAGATTATAAATTTTATTATTTAAATTTTAGGTTATACCTCTATTGAACTTTTAATCCATCATTATAAATGCATATTTTTGGGTTTTTCTATGATGAAGTATTATACGTTACATTCTATGTTATTAAGTACTATTTTATCTCTCGTGATTGGATTGTGGAATTTTATTCCTGCTATATCTATAGCTTTCGCACAGGATGAATCTAATGAATATCCAGAATATCCTTATCCCGTTCTTCATAAAATTGAACTATCTGTTCAAACCATTGAGAAATCAGGAGGTGATTTATATGCATACCAACTTGATAGCCACCAGATTCTTGATCCTAAAACCGAACTACTTTTAAATGATATTACAGATAGATACTCCAAAGGACCTACAATTCCTGGACCTACGTTAATGGTTGAAGAAGGAGATTTCGTCGAACTCACATTGACAAATCCTAAAGAAACTGGTGTTCCTGGAATGGTTAGCATACATGTTCATGGAATAGACTATTCTATAGCAAGTGACGGGACTTTAAAAGTTATTAATGGATTGAGAAATGAGGGAGTATTTCCAGGACAATCTATAACCTATCACTATTCTGCTGGTCCGGCAACTGCTGGAACTTGGCCTTATCATGATCATACACTAGGCTTGAATCCTGCAGGAATGAATATGAATGGCGCAGAAACATTGGGATTATTTGGAAATCTGGTAATCGATAGTCATACTGGAAAAACTGTAGCTTTAGTCGACGGAAAGCCAACTAAAGTAAACATAGCTGATATTGCTAAGGATGTTCTATGTTATGTTACCGATGATGCATTTTGGTGTGACGAAATAGACTACAGGGATTTTGTAAAACACAATGCTTTATGGGAAAATCCTACCATAGGAGCTAAGAATGGTGATCTAATACGGTTCCATTTATATGGGATGGGTACGGATTTTCATATATTTGAATTAACAGGTTATGATTGGCTTGATCCAGGAACTATTCAAATCATAAAAGAGAAAAAATTTGGCCCTCTTGAAAATCATGTATTTACTATAAAGGCAAAAAATGGAGTGGCTGAATATAGAGATACAATAACTTCTCACGAATTATCTGGAATGAAGGGACCATTTGTTGTGGATTCTATTGGGAAAAGTATCCCCGGTAAATCTCCACTGGAGGTTATGAATTGAAGATGAATAAATTAAAAAATAATATAATCATTGGAATATTTGCAGCTATTTTGTTATCCTCTACCTTAACAACGGGGACACAAGATATTGTAAATAAATTCGATTTAATAGAACAAAAAACTGATAGAATGAATAGCAGTGAAATGCATCCTGTTATCAACACTATTGTCAACTTAGCGGAAGCAACTACCGAAGTAACTCAAGGCAATGTAGAGGACGAAGCTCACCCAAGATTATCGGAAAAAGATTCAGAAATCGAATATTATAATAATAAAGGTTTTTATACAGATAAAACAGAAACAGATAAAACAGAAACAGATAAAACAGAAACAGATAAAACAGACACAGATAAAACAGACACAGATAAAACAGACACAGATAAAACAGAAACAGATAAA
>JBHIVA010000161.1:0-2553 GCA_042138015.1 Nitrososphaeraceae archaeon
AATTTTTTTATATTGAAATTTTTTTCTCCTATTTTAATAACTGGATCTAATATTTTTTTAGTTTGTCCTATAAAAATTTCTGAAATAACCACTTCAAATTTGATTGATAAGTCATTAATTTCTATTTTTTTACCTTTTTCAATTGGCATAGTATTGTCAGATTTAATAGTAGCTTCACTTGGAATACTTTTAGAAATTTTTCCACTTGTATTTAAAACAAAAATAATTCTTGTTGAGGTAGTTCTAATTTCTCCTACATATGTTGATAATTCGATATAAGAGAAAATTGGATTTAATTCAAGATCTATTTTCGATTCTTGTGTTTCAAAATTTACTGATAAACTAATATTTTTTACAATATTATTTATGAAATATGGTTTTATTAGTTCTATTAAATTGTTAATAACATGTTCATTACTTATTTTTGATAATATAGTTTTAGATTTATGTCTGTTTTCAATACACCATTCAACAAATTCTTTATCCTTTTCAATCCTTTTTATCTTCTTTCTTGTGTTTTGAATGAATTCTATAGACTTTGTAAAATTTTCTTCAATTGGGGTAACATCTCCAATTAAATCAGTATAATTCTCATCACTATTTTCCTTGTCCGCTATAATACCATAGTTAATATCAATTCTAAAGTCAGTAGGAGTATGATCAATTTCAAAGCCTTCTGATTGTCCTAAATCCTGTAAAATTTCTTCAGGTGTTTTACTACCTCCAAATGGACTTTTAATATATCCTTGTTTAAAGGCAACAAAAGTAGCTGCTGAACCTACTCCTGCGACTACACTTCCTCCAATTACTATTTCTTCAACGGGTATTAAAGATACTCCGTATTCAAAATTTATTGATTTACTGAAACCACTGTATGTAGCAACAATACTGAAATTTCCTTTAATGGTATCATTAGCAATATTTAGATCATATGAATAAGAACCGTCTGGATTAAGATTTACATTTTGGGAAGCATAACCTCTATTAAGTGGATCATAGATTTCAAGTAAAACTGTTTGATCAGTTCCTGGTAAAATGTCAGAAACCTTTCCACTTAAATGTACTATTTGACCAGATTGATATTTTCCCCTATCAGTTTTTAACTCTAAATCAGGGTCTTCCTGTTCAATACCTACTTTAATAAAACTTGAAGGAGTTTGTTCTCCTGTATATCGATTTATGATAAATCCTTCTAATTCAGTGCCATTTTTGTTTATAGTATATTCTGCTTTGTCTAAAAATAGTCCATTTTCTGATTGGTTTAAACTACCATAATAACACATATTATCTTCCCCTACAATCTTTCCATCTTTGAGAGTTCCTTCAAAGTCAAATTTACTTTCAAACTCTTCTCCTATTAACCCAAATTCTTCACATGTACCAGCTCCTTCTAAAAAGCTTGCTATTACATTTGATCCTTCTTGACTAATAATCACTTGTTGTCCATCATGTCTTTCCCATGTTCCATTTAGAGTTATATCTTGAGTAGTTTCTAACTGGGCTATTGAAAATCCTAATGAATTCCAATTAACAATATCTTGTATAAAAAAATAAATAAGTATAAAAATTAATATTCTATTAATTAACAATATATATAACGATATAAAATTAGTTTTTAAATAATTTGCTCTTAATCCAAATAGACAAATCTATTATCTACATGAAAACTCAAACAAGACCTTTCTATATGGGTCATATTATATTTACGTTAGGATTTCTATAACTCAAGTTTTTCGGCGTCGAAAAAATACCTTTAGAAATAGTTATTATACATTTATGAAAATACTCTCAACAGGATGGCATGGGATTGGAATGGCTCAGATATTTTCCATCCTGTTGTTCTCAGTTACCCAATGTTTGTAATGATATAATTATATGGTATTTGTATTATTTATTAGAATTGGTCGAAAGTATTTTAAAACAACTTTCATAATTTCATTAATTTGAAAAAATGAATAGTAAAACATCAAATAAAAATAAATTCAGATCTATAAATCAACATTATCTTAAAATTAATAAATATGATATGATTTTGTTTTTAGTTTGCACATAAATTAACACCATCTACATGTCAATCCAATAAAAGGAATTGCTCCTATTACGGTTATACCTACAATCATTCCTATTATACATAGATTGAATTTTGTTATCTTTAACATACAACTTTATACTCTTTAGAATAGAAAAAGATTTTCCACATCTTATACCATACTTGGATGCCAAGTAGAAACACACATGTAATTTTCAAACATAAAAGAAGACCAATATATTTATAAGATACTATATTTTGGTATCTTATATTTTATGTTATAAATATGTTTAAATATATTAAAATCGGCTTCGTAGAAACCATCCTATAATAGCTAACAAATTTACCATCCTATGAGTATTGTATGCTAAACATCTAAACACCAACTCTCTGTTCTGCATTCTTACAAGTATAGAGTTGATATGTTCTCCAAATAACCTCTTTATCACTGACATAATAGTTTCATCCTTGTTACGCTGATTGTACAAAACCTTGTTGTATCCACGTTTCATTTCCTTTCTATA
>JBHIVA010000162.1:0-2415 GCA_042138015.1 Nitrososphaeraceae archaeon
AAATTTAATTGGACTTGATAATAGTATTGGAAAAATCCCATACATATTATTAATTTATTTGTTATTTTTTACTTTTCTTCTCATATAGTTTGAGAATCTGTTGTATAGCACCATCCATGTCCTCTTCTAAAACTTCTGGAGTTACTGATTTTTTAAGCAAATTGTTTATAGTATTTGATATTTCAGAACTTACTTCATCAAAGCTATCCATATCACTATAACTTTGCTGATACAACCTTCTTAGTTTCATAGCATTTAATTGAGTTTGATCATTTAGTGCAATAGTATATTCTCTATTATTAACAGTGATATGTTTTTCTTCTACCATAAGATCTACGCAGGTTAATGTATTTAAAAAAGTTTCTATAAAAATTTAATGATCTAAAGAATCAATTACAATACGTTAAACTTCTGAATCCTCATCACATTCGATATAAACACTATCACTATTTCGATTCGAAATAAGAAAATAATGATATAACTTGATAAAGTATGAATACATTGATTGAAAAGTGAAAGTGATGCATTATGTCAGAAAATATACTCTCTACTTTCCGAAATCATAAAAGAATATTCTGCCGATGGATTACTATTATCAGGTGGAATAGATAGTAGTTTAATTGCAAGTATTCAAAAACCAAAATATGCATTTACAGTTACTTTGGAAGATTTTGGTTCGGATATAAAATATTCAGAAGAGATAGCATCGAGATTTTGTTTGCACCATATCAAGGTAAAAACAAAATATCAGGATGTATTAAAAATAGAAGAGAAAATTATAGAACTTTTTCAAACATTTGATCCGATCTTTATAAGAAATACTAGCGTAATTTATGCAGGAGTTCAAAGCGCAGCGTGTCTAGGACTTTCTTCTCTTTTGACTGGAGATGGTGGTGATGAACTTTTTGCAGGATATAATTATTTGAAAAGATATCATACCGATTTAGTAAAACTAGATGTTGAACTAAAACGACTTTGGGAAATTATGCATTTCCCTTCGGAAACCATAGGTTCCTATCTTAAAGTTAAAATAAATTCTCCCTTCCTACATAAAAAATTTGTGAATTTTGCAAAATCATTAAGCACTTCTCTCAAAATTGGAAAATACGATAACAAAACATGGGGAAAATATCCATTAAGATTATGTTTATCAAAAACAAAATATATGGAAAAGTATTCTTGGAGAGAAAAAGAGGCTCAAGAAGAGGGTTCTGGATTTTCTAGGATTGAAAATTATTTTAATACAAATATTAGTGATACGGAATTCATTTTAAAATCTAAAAAGATAAAAGAAGAAGGTGTAACAATTCGTAACAAAGAACATTTATTTTACTATACAACTTTTAGGAAATATTTCCCATCACCTAGAGATAGTACCCCTGATGCTAATATAAGATGTCCAGATTGTCACGGACAATATACATGGTCCGGAAAATTCTGTAGATTATGTGGTGCTTTCCCTGTAACCCCCATATAGTAAAAGCGAAATTCTAGACTATATCTAAATATCAACAATTTTTAATTAAAATAAAAAAATTTTGTTCTATTGAAACATTAAATTTAGTATCTATACATTTTGTAATGAACTATTAATTTTTCTTTCTATAGAATAACTAATGAGAATTAAATATTTTCTAAACAAACTTCCTCTAATCAACAATCCTCAACATAAAAGAGAATAAATAAATTATTCAAATGAAAAATAGAGGGAATTTTCTATGTAAATCTAGAATAAAATTATAAGATATTTTTTAAGATAAAAATCAAATATTTTATTTACAGAAAATAATTTTCATAAATAAACTATAAAAGATTATAGCGAAAAAATCTTACATATTCTTTCGAAGCTCAAATATATCTAGAATTATGATATTTAACCAATGAATATAACAAAATACAATACAATATTTTTAATAGGAATACTGTTGTCAGGTATTCTAGCGGTACACATTTCGTCACTAGTTATTAACATAGAGGCAGCAGAAGATCATGAGTATAAAAAAAATATAAACATCCAAAAGAAATCTTGCAAAAATATTAACGTAAATATTAATGGTGAAACTATAAAAGAAATTTCAGAAGGAGATCCCATCTGTAAAAATATAAATATAAATAGACAAATAAGTAACAATAATTAAAAAAATATTATATGATGATGAAAACAAAAAATTCTTTTTTAATTATTCCAACTATTATTTGTGTTTTTTAAAACCATCATCTATAAAATTATATTTATTTACGGCTCTGACTATATGAAAATCTTTATTGGGTACCATGCCCTTTTGTATACAGGCTAGGTTCAAAGTTAACATACTCCATATGAGAGTGAGGCTCTGACTGAACCAATATCCGAGCGGCTATACTACTACCTCATAAAGAAGGTGAATAGATGTTTGCCGCCTGTTAGCCGAAATA
>JBHIVA010000163.1:0-2317 GCA_042138015.1 Nitrososphaeraceae archaeon
AAACCTCTTCTTTTATTGTATTGTATTCTCTTTATATATACTTTCTTGCTCTCAGTCTACGAAATGCATCCAAAGCATTGATTATCTTTAAAAGATGATGAAAGAAGTTATGTTCCTATTTGGAACTAGATTCAAAGGTTTGGATTCCTATCATATCTATAAAAGAAAAAGAGTAATTGCTTTTGTTAAAGATGAAATCGTTATTCAGATAGGAAAGCAGCATTTTTGGTTAAGGTTTTGCATAGAACTTGTCTGCTACTCTGTACTTGGAATCCATGTATCAGAAGAAAGAAACTTGTTTGTAACAGAAAAATTCATCAGATCTCGTGTATCCTAACTTTTTACATCTAAAACTTAGAATGCATTCTATCTTGTAAAGGTTCATTGAAAGAGTGATGCAGTACTTTAAGGATAGAACAGAATGTTTTGATGATTACTATCCATGTACCAAAAAGAATAGTGGTATAAAATGTGATCTACAGCATGTATACAATTGGATGAAATTATTTGTTTATCTCTATAATTCAAAAGTTAGAAATATTATTTTATTCAAAATTGGAGGTGAAATACTCTTAACTTAACAGCACCGTTTCGAGTAACTCAACTTTCATATTTTATATTTAAATACTACATTCATAAACTATATCTTTTATATATCTGGTAATTCATATAATCTATTCTGTATAAAAAAGAAAGATTTCTCCTAGCCAGATCAAGATGATAAAATTTTATTCCCATAAAATAGAAGAAATTACTTAATAATTGATATGATATAAGTTTATTTTTTTTACATTTATCGAGTTTCAGAAAATATAATATGAAATGTAATCCTATACTAATGTATCACCAACATAGAGATTTATTGATTTATTATAACCTAATTATTATCAAAAGATTGAAATATAATTTAAAAAATATATATTAATTATATACTAATGTTATATCACATACTTTCAATTCGAAGATTATTTCTTCTAATTAATTAGACCAAAAAAGAATTAAATCATTAGGTTGATAAAGTAATATAAAGAGATGACTGATAAAACTAAAAAAAATGGTGAAAAAATAGAGAATCACTTAACTGATGGACATATTAATAACCCCTATACTTCAATGCTGGAATTTTGGCAAAAGTATTCCACAGCTTGGATGGAAAAATATCAAGAATTTGTAGATGATATACAACGCATAGGAGAGTTACAGAGGGAATCTTTGACAAATATCGAAAGAATGAATGAATTATATAAAGATCTAGTGGAAAGTGTTGAGAAAATGAGTTTATTGTATAAAGAATCCTTAACAATTACTCAGAGGATGACAAAATATTGGATAGATTATCAGGCTTTTTTTCAAAAAGAGAAGGATGACTAAAATTAAAACTAGTTCGCTCAGATTTCGGAAGTTTCATTTTAGTTATAAAAATTTTTAATGATTTCCTATTTCTTATATTATATAAAATTTTATATTCAAGCTAGATAAGATCCAAAAATAGATGTGATTACTAAAAATAAAATAATAGTTCACATCAACTTATAGAAAAACGAATATACATTAAAATTGTTTTCGAACATGTGAATACTATTTTCCTAACCTTATTGTTTATATCGAATTTTTCTATCTGAAATCTATCTAATCGATAAATATCTGAATCCATTTAGTCATTAATGATAAATCTAATTTTTATATTTATAATTCTTATTTTATCCTTATTTCCTTTAAATTTAATCTACTCTCAGCAATCGCGTGACACTATAATTCTTACTCATATCGATGGAAATAATATCAATGTTCCATTCGGTGGTACCACAATATCTACTTCCATAACTTTTACATATGACGATACAAATCCTGGAAATCCTTTAAACACTATTTTTCAATGTTCACTTGATAATGGACCGATAGAGACAACAGATTGTACGTCTGGTAAAACAATAACTTATACAGGTTTATCCGTCGGATTTCATACCTTTGATGTGGCTGTTTGTCTGGTACCTGGATCAGGTGATCCAAATTGTGACACTACCCCTGCACATTGGGAATGGTTTGTCGGATCAGACACTTTCATCACTTCTGCCATAGATGGACAAAACAACTTTGTCGCAAATTTCGGTACTTCTTTTTCAGACAAGATCTCATTCACTTTTTCCGATAATAATATGAATCAGGCTATAATGGTGGATGGTTTTGAGTGTTCATTGGATGGTTCAGCCTTTGCAGACTGTGAGAGTCTGACAAGCCAGTCATATTCCAGCCTTGGCCCAGGTGATCATCACTTTGAGGTCAGATCATTTGTACTTGACGGAGCAAATAACAGGGT
>JBHIVA010000164.1:0-2272 GCA_042138015.1 Nitrososphaeraceae archaeon
ATTGCAGCAACAAATACAGAATTTGCTATTGATGCTAATGTTTCACCCACTATTCCCATAAATATAGAATATACAATAATTATGAATCCAATCAATGCAAATAGTCCTAAAACTATGGTTTGAATTTCTTTATTTTGATTCTTATTATCTCTTTTATAATTATCAGATTCATTAGATATGTTTTCAGTCATTAGGATACATAGTATTTAATAATATAAAACTATTTATCAAAAATTAACTGAATTACTAAGGCTTTTTTTAAATAGATAATTAATAAATTAACACAAGTAATAAATAAAACCTTAGTATAGGAGTGTAAAAGAAAATTCCAATAGTATGATTTCCCTGCTATTATCTTTAATTATCTTTTAGTCTCTGAAATAAAGTGATATGAATGATAGGAAGATAAATGATCCTATATTGTTGTAGTTGACTTGAGTAATTATAATGTACTATAATAATAGCAGAAACCAATAAATTAGATCGCTATTTGGAAGTATGACTCATCGTGTACTCTTATAAATAAGTAATTAATTCTTAATCATTGAATTTAGTAACATCATTTCTTTGAATTTGCTATTCCTTGGTTTTCCTCTTAGTTTATATCCACAACAAGGACACCATAGACCTTGCCAATTAATAAAAATTTCGCATTCTTGACAACGTTTTTGTCCTATTGTATACCGTTGTCCACCTTTTGGTTTGATTGCTTTATGACGTATACATATTCCTTTGCATACCAATAAACTTCAAAATTGAAGTTAGTCTTAAGAATCTATCTATAATGAAAATCTAAAAAATATCATGAATATAGATAATGATGCAAAAATTAGCGTCCAATTCTAAAATAAAATGAATAACATTTGTAATTGATTTTACTATATCTTGACGAAGATTAAAGCAGGCCTTAAATATTATACGTTTATTTTTATTTTATGAATAAAAATTTAACCTTAGGATTTTTATCAATATTGTTAATTCTTGTTGTTTCTGTATAGTCATTGATTGGAATAGGTTATTCACAAGAAAATGCAACAGATTCACAAGAACCTTAATTCATTGCTATTCAACATGCATAATTAGGTTCTGTGTCGAAAATCAATGCAATTACATATACTTTAGAATTAAGGATTACGTCAGACAAAACTATTTTGTTTTCTGATAGACCAGATAGAATTGTTTTGTCAGTAAGTACTTTAGATTTTATAGGTAACTGGTCAACAGGAGAAGACAGTTTTTCAAAAGATGTACCTAATGCAGTTTTAGTTGTGGATGAAGTAGAAGGAGAACCAAAAGCAAGATACTGCAATAATAGAACTATTAAATCCTATATATGGTATAAATAAAAATACATTAAGGTATGATATAGTTCTAGACAATGCAACATCTATTAATTTACCAAATGAGTTTGGTCAGTCTACATTAGTTATAGATGCGCTTACAACAGCAGTCAACTCACACATTACTGACTCAGTAACCTAAAAATTTTTGTCAGTAGTCAAATCATACGCAACTGCTAAACTAATTATTCACTTTCATCTTTTTCTTTTTATTTCTGAAGTGAACAGATATTGTAAAAGATTTTGAATAAAATGAATAAATTTAAAATCTTCATGCCAGTCGGATTGCGAGGTATTTTTGCCTCTAATTTTATGATTTATTTTTAATAAAAATATAATATAAATACAGTGAAAGTTATTGAAACTATAGTTTTTGTAATTAAATATAACGTCATTATAACTACAGGTATAGACATGAGATGGATTCGAAACTACAAGTACATTCGCTGGATTACATTATGAGAATATACTTTAGAATTAAATAATTTTTAGATTATTTTAAATCATCTCATAGAATTATTGTTACAGAATTAGAATAGAAGGGAATGTGATTTTAATCCATTATTGCATTCACAGATTAATACTAAAAAGTAATATGAATTTTGTTTTGGTTAAAAATTAATCAATAGTCTCTTTTGTATTCTTCTGAGTCATCTTTGGTTATCTTAAAGTATACGGTATTACCGTCGAATCGTTCGATTAGATTTCTAGGAAAGTAGAATCTATCTGAGCCTACAGTTCCTTTTTTAGTTATTACATGTTCTCCTAAAACCTCTTGAACTTCACCAAAATCACTATCATCGCCAAGTCCTCTTGCTTCTTTTTTTATAATGTCTTGTATATTAGAGTCATTTATAGGAATATCAATTGTCATATTTTCTATTGTGCAACATCCTATATAACACTACAATTGCATTTAAGAAAATTTTTTA
>JBHIVA010000165.1:0-2162 GCA_042138015.1 Nitrososphaeraceae archaeon
AAGGGCAAGAAAGATGGAAGTTTTAATAGACCAGAGGATATCGCAATAGACCCCTTAGGAAGAGTATTCGTATCCGATACCGGCAATTCAAGAATACAAGTATTTGATAAGGTTGGTTAGGTAATAATTATATAATTACCTTTATTAAGAACTTATAAAAAAAACAGTTTTTTTAATTAGAAATACTAGAGATACTATACCGTATTGTGACAAGATTTTAGGGTTATATCTTACATATTTGTATTTTTTTATTTTAAAGGAGTACTAAATCATATACTCAAAAGATATTTTTTCATATGATAATGGTCTAAAGTTAAGGTTTAACTCTTTAGCATATTGAAATGCATTTTTTATTTCTTCGTTGGTAGGGGATCTTGAAATTTCCTTAAAACGATCCTTAAATTGTGGTGACATAGGGTTACATAGATTGTCGGGATGATACTGGTCCATAATGTTTACCTGTACTTCTGGCATATTACTTGCTATCCAATCTAGAACTGGTTTTGTACAACACTCTATATGATTTGGCATGATTAGATGGCGTATAACAAAATCTTCTCCCCATTCATAAATAAGTTTTAGATTCCCTGTTATAGTTTCCCAGTACCAAGGGGTTCTAGAAAGGTCCAATGCACATTTTCCAGGACCAAACTTGAAATCTGGCAGCCAGGCATCCATAAGAGTACGCAATATGTTGGTTGTCTCAAGACTCATAAAGAAGTTTGAGTTCCAAAGTTGCGGGCTATTGAACAAGGTCTTTTTATAGAATGCATTTTCAGGATTGTAATGAAATGAACTATGAAAATATTTATCAGATTTGACTGATTCAATATAATTTAAGTCTGTAATCTTGGTATTATTATTTATCCAGTCTATTTTGAAAGAATCAAGAATGCTTATAGCTTGTACAATTGTGTGAAGATGAATTGTTGGATCGCCTCCGACCCAGTTTATGTTGTGACATCCTTCCATTCTGAGTTGCCAAACCATTAGAGCTAGATTGTAGGGTGTAATAGGAATTCCGTTTTCCTTATCTGTGCTTATATCTCCATTCTGACAAAAAGAACATCTCATATTACAACTTGTAAAGAAGATAGTACCTGATCCATTAGTTCCTCTGAAAATAAGTTCCTCCCCACGGTGATGAAAATAGCTACCTACTCTGGACGTCGATTCTAGCTGACAAGTTCCATGTTTTCTTTTCTTTATGCTGGTGTTAGAAAATCTGCTATCAATCTCGGTCTCTTTCTGTTCTTGTGATCTATCGATATTACAATTCCAACGGCAAAAATTACAGTGTGTCAACATCCGTTTAACAAGTTCGACATTCAGATCCAAGAGTGAAGGGTTTTTTTGCTGGTTTGATTTGTCTGCTATTAACTCAGATTCCCCGGAGCGTATCGATTTCCACTTGTCTAAGAATTCTCCGCTTAGCTCTGTAAATTCGTTCCAAAGGCCTTGTTCATCTATACTTTTTAAATCTGTAAATTTAGAAGGTATAGACCTGCAGATCAAGTATTTGGCAGGCATATGATTTAATGATACATTCAAGTACCATGATAAGTTACGTCCTCTATTTTCCTCTAGTTGTTTCCATATGTATAAGGATTCAAATTTTTTAAAATCTTTATTATTGGTTTGAAGGAATGGACGCATGATAAGTATTATAATATAATAATAGCAATATAATATATTTGACAATTTTTTTTATTTCTTTTTTTATTTTATTAGTTGAGAAAGAATCATAATTGAAAATTGATGTCTAACATGCATCATTAAAATATATTTGCTGATAATAATTTTCAAGTATATTTACTTTAAGTTTGTTGATTTAACGCAAGTCTTACATACTCTTTCTAAGTTAGGATATAGATAAATTGAATATAACCAACTGAAAGGAATTTTTTGGAATAATTTCCTTTATTTTATTATCAAGATAAATAAATTATAAATGAGATTTCAAACAATTATGAAAAAAAATTAGGTTTCAATTCCTTGAACTATTACTCCTCTTCTTCTGTTTCTTCATCTTGAGCTTCTACCTCTTCTACTGTAATAGATACAGTAGCCTCATCAGATTCAGCCGTACCATCATTTGCAATAAATGTGAAAGAATCTTCACCCGAATAATCATCATCTGGAGTATAGGTGACTGTATTAGT
>JBHIVA010000166.1:0-2136 GCA_042138015.1 Nitrososphaeraceae archaeon
ATTAGAATGGAACTTTATTATTGTGTGGTTTGCAAGATAAAATATAGAGAATACCCCAAAATCAATAATATTCCTATTATCACTAGATCTCAAAAATAATTATTCATTATCCATCTTTTTTGTTTTTCCATTTCTAAAAAAACACAGTTGTTACACCAATAACAAAACATATCTTTATCTACATTAATCAAAACTAGTTCAATCGTTTTATTTCCACACTTTTGGCATTTTTTATTGAACATTGTTATTATTATTTAATAGCAGGTCTGTTTATTTATTATTTTTCATGATTATATTGTAATGGAATTTAGATCAAAAATTAAAGATGCAATTGTCTCAAAAATAGTTAATAAAATTGGTCACCAGTTTGATTATACTAGAGTTCTAGTCCAAATCTATGATAAACTAGGGTTATCTTCTAAAAATGTTACATAATAAATAAAAAAAAGAAATAAGTAAACTATTGTGATCCTTCCAAACACAGTCTCTTTAAATATGGCTTAGGATCTATATATTGAATAAAAGGAAACCTGAATGGATTACTAACGTCATGTCCAAATGGCTCTTCATCTTCATTCTTATAATGGTTAAAAAACCATGTAGTCAATATTTCATCAGTTAATTTTCTCAATGGGATATTGAATGGCTTTCCTATCAATGATGATTCAGATCCGCTAAAAGAGTGAAAACAGGAATTTATTCCAAACAGGGGTCTCAATTGATCAAGATATATCGACCCCGCTAGCGGATATGTCTTAATACAGTTTCTTCCTACTCTTCCATTTTGTCCCCCAAATGGAAAAAATGGTTCAGGAGAAGAAGTAAATAAATACGGATATTCAACACGATCTCTATTTGTATATTCTACTCTTCTAATCTCTGTTTTGTGAAATCTACAGCGAAATGATAATATCTGGGATTTTCCGGCATTTACCACTCCCACTGGAATTAAATTTGGTGGTTTTATATATACATAGATAGGTTCATAATCATACCTATGATTACTTATGTTTAAGAATTCAGTACAATTTTGTTCTAACCAATATATAAAATATTGAATACAATATTCCCCTTTTAACTGGTCACTAACAATCCTGTAATACATTCCTTCAGGATTGATAGTAGGATCATTTTCGTGGATGTATTCTAATCCACTGTATATTATCGGTCTATACATATTCGCAAAATCATCGGAATAATAAAGTTTTAGAGAGTCAAATAGATATCTACTCTCAGAGTCGTCAAATTCAAAATTTTTATAATCTCCAATAGAAACAGGTATTTTCATAGACATCTTTCTATTATTTATTTAAACTTAAAAAGATTGATTCTTATATGTTAAATCTAATATTTTGAAAATATAAAATTTTCAAATCATATTGTATGTGACATAATTTAAAATGAGACCTTATTTTTGCATACGTTAATATCAATCAGTAGTAAGAAGGATAACAAGTTCACTATCATGTAATTTTTGTTTTTTAGCAAAACCATTCCATTAAAACATGAATTTTATACTTTTGGTATATAATATATATCAAATTTGATATCTAAACTTAATAATTTATATATTTAAAAATAAATTAGAGTTAGAATATGGCAAGACTTGTAAAAAAAGAAGACAGAGGGCCTCTTGAAGTTAAAGTAGGGAATGAAAGTAAATGGATATGTATGTGTGGATTAAGTAATAATCAACCATTTTGCGATGGCAGTCACAAAAAGACATTAGATGAATTAGAAGGAAAGGTTTATTCGTATAATCCAGACGGAACAAGAAATGAAATTCAGTAGAAAAAACAAATCTAATCTTATTCCCCAATCTTTGTTTATTGAAATATTAAATCATAATCCATATTCAAATATGATATATAATATATTGTTCTATTAGTAAGGAATTTAATCTTAACTTTTTCTTTTGATGCTCATTAATTTTACTATAATAATTACAAACTAACTCGTAACGATAAAACAACCTTAACTAAAACGAATAATTACATTCCCTTTCAGATCTATCTATAACAAAATTTTAAATTTACTTTAAATAAAATAACTAATAATGGAAGAAAAAAGAGTAGCTATCATCACTGGTTCATCAAGTGGAATAGGATTTGAAACTTCTATACTTTTAGCAAGAAA
>JBHIVA010000167.1:0-2135 GCA_042138015.1 Nitrososphaeraceae archaeon
CTCCAGAAGTTTTAGAAGAGGACATGGATGGTGCTATACAACAGATTCTCAAACTATATGAGAAGAAAAGTAAAAAATAACAAATAAATTAATAATATGTATGGGATTTTTCCAATACTATTATCAAGTCCAATTAAATTTGAACGTCGAATTAATTAATTATTTTGTTAATTTTTTATAAAAAATACTTCTTTTAACTTATTGATAGTCTTCTCTTTTATTTCAAATATATGAGAAGGATCATTAATTATTTTTGAATTCACTTCCTTTTTTTTTAATAAACCCTATATCTGTTAGTCTATTATCCTCTTCCATGGTCTTGGTTATATCAAATTACTTTCACTTGGAAATGAGAAGAAATAGGGGAAAATAAGGGATAGTAATGCGAATGTATTAATTGATTATATCTTGATTTGTTTATAGCAACAATAACAGTATCTTTAGGAGCAGCGCAATAACATTAACAGTGGTTATATTCGCGTATTTTGATCTGTATATCATCATAACAGCGGTTTGAGAATATTTTTCCTGGATTTGTCTCATGTTATTTAAGTTTTTTGGTATAAATTGTAAAAAGGTTTAAATTTTGTTAGATGTGAATGTTTCCTATCATTGTTCTTATCTTATTTCAAATTAAATTTCATCACTAGGAATAATAAATTATAGCAACGTTGAAAAGTAATTTAGGTCTGATAAGAATCCGATTTTCATTTAATCCTTTATGGTAAATAAGTAATCATCATTAGCTATTAAACCTCATTCAAGATTTGTCCTAAGGTAGATGCTTATTCATTTTCATCAACTTAAAAATTTTTCACCTATCTTCTAAAACAAGATAGTATACCTACCTTAGACTTTTGGATGTTACTATTGGATCTACACTAGTGTAATAGGATTAGTAAATCAACCTCATTAGTAATTTAATTTCTAATATCCTAAAGATGTAAAACGATTGATACAACAGATTTCCATGGAAATCAAAAATGAATTTTCATATACCAGGATTCAAATTATAATATCTATTAAATGAAGTGTCATCTTGTTTCAAAAATCTAATAAATAGACGTATTTGATATCGTGAAAAATTTAATTTTAAATAAATTATGATAGATTTCGTATGTATAACATTGGTTCCTGAAAAGTATCTTTATCTGCTGTGAAGTAACCTCTTCCTTTTCCATCACATAGAGTTGAGCTAGTTGTTCCTAAATTTCGAATAATATTTTTTACTTGTTCAGGTGTTGCCTCTGGATGTAATTCTTTATAAAGAGCAACTGAACCAGCTACATATGGAGTAGCCATACTTGTTCCACTCAATGTAGCATATGAATCACCTTTATACGTTGAATAAATATTTACTCCAGGAGCTGCAATCTCTATCAAATTTCCAAAATTACTAAATGTTGCAAACGAATCGTCGTTTCCATAATTGGTCTTAGATCCCAAACTGCCACATTTTCCATCAGAATCAGATATAGCAGAAACTGTTATTACTTTGGGATGATTTGCTGGTGAGAATGATTTTGCATCTATTGCTTCATTACCCGCAGCAGCAACTACTGTAATTCCTGAATTAGTTGCTTTATCTATTGCCACATCTAGTGCAGATGAGGAACATTGACAACCAAGACTCAAATTTATAACTTCTATTTTATCCGAATTGAGCGTTGCATAATCTATAGCCTTTATAACATTTGAGATAGAACCAGATCCTTCTGCATCTAAAACTTTTAGATTCCATAATCTCGCTCCAGGAGCAACTCCTACCACACCATTTTTGTCATCCTTGGCTGCTGCAATACCTGCAACATGAGTTCCATGCCCATTCTTATCGGGAGCTGTAACCACAGATCCAGAAATGAAATCTCTATGTAGGAATATGTTTAAATCTTTATGGTTATCTATACCAGAATCTATAATTGCTATATCTGCATTAACGACTCCGATTCCGTTTCCGGAAAGTGCCGGACTTAAATCAGCATCTATCCTATTTATTCCACTAGGTATAATTTGAGTGGAAGAGGAACAATCTGGATCATTTAGATCTACTAGTCCATCACCGTCATTGTCTATACCATCTGTACAGTTTTCGGGTGATTGACAGTCTGGATCGTTAATGTCTATCAAACCATCAC
>JBHIVA010000168.1:0-2083 GCA_042138015.1 Nitrososphaeraceae archaeon
AACTCAAACCAAGAAAATATAAATACAAAAAATACATTACAATAATAGTGGATATTCTGTTTCTGACAAAAAAATCTAATTACCATTAGATTAGAATAGAACATTCACAGCTAAAGCTCTTTTGTTAAGTTAACACCGCCATAATACAGGATTGATAAATGCTGTATTGACATCAAATTCCGTATATTGTTTTTTTTTTTTTTGGATAAGAACATCTTATCATCAAAATCTATGTATACTTCTTTTTCTTTACCAATCGATCCCATTCTTCTTTTAAAACGTAGACAGAGAAGAGTACATTTGTTAAAATTTTTAAAAGAATCGTTATTGGATCTTCAAAAACAATTTCAAAAATATGATTTTAAAAATGAGAAAACAAAAAGTAATTACGATAATTTTAATGTGTCGGGAAAATTAGTTTTTTTATTTGGAGGTACATCTTCAATAATAAAACACATCATCCAAAAAGATAGAGATATTGAGGCAATATTCGTTAATAGAGATTATACTCCATATAGTAGAAAGAGAGATAGTTTGATTAAGATAATTTGTGAAATGTTTAATGTCGACTTTATAGAATGTCCTGACATTCTCATAAATGAACCAGAAGATATATTGAATTCTAACAATAAACCATTTAAAGTTTTTTCTCAATATTATAATAAAGCTATTGAGATACAATTAAGAAGAGAAAACTTTTTTGATAAGAAAAAACTTTTAGAAAATATTACAAGTTTTGATATTCAAAAATTAGTCAATATTAATAATATAAAAGTCATTTCTAATTTAGATAAATTCTTTTTTCTAATTGACTCTGAAAACACAGATCTTTTGTATACCTTACCAATAGTGTTGGGATCAAGAGAAAGATATTATAATCTACTTTTGGATTTAAAAAATAGACATAAAAAAAGTAATATTGATAATGAAAAAAATTCTTTCGACTATTCATCAAGTCATTTGTCTCTTTACCTAAAGTTTGGATTATGTTCTATTAGAGAAGTATATTCTGCTGTAATGCGGGAGTTAGGACATAATCATCCTTTACTAAGACAGTTATATTGGAGAGATTTTTTGTATATATTGCATTCCATTTCCCGTTTGTATTTAATAGTTCTTTTCAAGAAAGATATAGAGATTTAAATGATATCAAATGGGAAAATGATCCACTGAAATTTGAAACATGGTGTAAAGGAAAAACAGGATTTCATATAGTTGATGCTGGAATGAGAGAACTTTATGAAACAGGATTTATGCATAATAGGACAAGATTAATAACAGCATCATTTTTAGTAAAAGATTTACATATTGATTGGCGATATGGGGAAAGATATTTTGCATTAAAACTTATAGATTATGATCCTTCTATTAACAATGGTAATTGGCAATGGGTCGCTTCAACTGGATGTGATGCTCAACCTTTTTTCAGAATCTTTAATCCATGATTACAACAAAAAAAATATGATCCTAATTGCATTTATATAAAAAAGTGGATTCCAGAACTTAGAGATATACCCGAAAATACAATCAATGAATGGTATAAGGATAATTGGGTTTTAGATAACTTTACCAATCCACCTCACAATATAGATTATCCCAAACCGATAGTAGAACACAAAAAAGAGATTATAATTACCAAAGAAATGTATAAGCCATTGAAATGATTAATCATTAAATTTATGGATATAGATACTTATGAGTTACCATTATTTTCATTTTAATGTCTCTTTTATTGGTAATTGATTTGTTTTACTAAATTAGGAGGAAGTTTAACATACCAAGACAAGGATTGAAGAAATATGATTTTACTTGGCTCTTTATCTTGTCCATAACTTAAACTGCAAAGATATTAAAATTTGAGTTGTAAACAAGGAAGATTTTTAAAATTGAATAAAGAGTAAATATTTTAACCAATTAGAATTCGATTTATTCAAATCATTTGAAGATTGTTCTGACTCATATATAATTTATCCTGTTAGGTATGAAATAGTTATTTGTATTAATATCCTTGAATAATACAAGAATCAAAACAAGATGATATCTAGACTTTATTGACTTTATAAAGAATAAAATAATAATGGAG
>JBHIVA010000169.1:0-2015 GCA_042138015.1 Nitrososphaeraceae archaeon
AGTCTGGTTGAGTAGCACTTTTGCCTCAATTTTTATCTAATATAAAAAGGGTTTATTTATAACATGATTTTTAATAATTAAATTAGACTTATTACCTATTTAGGGATTGAGTTTCAGTTTTATGTTACTATTATTCTCAAAAGTTGTATGAAAGAGTCATTAAAATGATTATTTAAAAAAGAAAAACATCAATGTAGTATTTTAGTTTAAGGTTATAGTAAGGAAAAATGAATACAAAAAATCTCTTTAGTATTGATATTACAGATAATAAGATAATTATTTAGGAAGTTTATAAACAAACTAGAATAAAATTAATGTTTAAAGAATTAATATTAATGTCACAAAAAATTATGAGCTTCACAACATCAAAAAAACAATTGGTTTTGGTATCGTTATCTATAATATTAATTACATCAGTGTCCATCATCAGTAACAATGGTGATGGCAATTATGAATCGTCTTCTTTTACTGTATTTGCACAAACAGAGAAAGATACTAATCAAAAAATGTTATTACACTCTAAATCTATAGCAAATAGCAATAGTACCATTAATACTAATAGCACTACTTTTTCGTCCATTGGGACAATAAGTTCTCTAGTTATAACAGTTCCTGAAAATGAATTTAATATTACGAATGCATTCAAGGTAATACTGACAGGAGACTATATTTTAAATGTCTATAATGGAAATGTAAAAAATTTTGAAGTAAATTTTTTGGCCTCTCCTATGGATGGTTCTAGAGGACATATCCATCAAATAACAAATTTTAGCACAAATCACAAAGAACTTATTCAAATTACACCAGATAATGATAGTTTATCAATTAATGGAACTGCTGATATTAAAATAAATGGAATAACTATATGGAATGATGTTGATTTATCAGTAATTATTTCCAAAAATAGTACAATAATTATTGATCCAAATGATAGACAAACCGACAATCATTTTGGAGATCAGCAAGTATATGGAATAGTTAATCGTTTGATTGTTATGTAGTAATCTATAGTATTATTTATTATCATATTTTTATCATTAAGAATATCAATTTCTTATCGTTCTTTTCTAACTTAGGAAGTTTAATGATTTATTAAAATTATTGATAGCTACATAGTATGATTGATTCAATCCACTATATCATTTAAATAATAAAGAGAAGGGCTCGAGAAAACCACTTGCAGTCGAGAGTAATACGGATAGCTGTGCGAAAGGAGGAGTCCAGTTTGGATTTAATATTAGCTTGTAGTTAGAATATTAGCTTGTAGTAGCTTCTTTCGTTAGAAACTCAAATTAAAAGAGATGTTTTAAGGAGGGTGTAATATACCGATAGCGATGCGAAAAGTAGACTCAAAATGGGAAAACTGATAACTTGTAATTAGCTTTTATTATTAGAAATTTCAAATTATTGTTGAATTTTGAAATGAGAAATTCGAGTCTGTGAGAGGTAGTAGAATATAATAGATAAAACCCTTCTTTGACTCCACATATCTTTCCGATTTTTGAACATCGAAAAGATGCTTCACTTGTTGAGCCTGATGTTAATAGTGAAGATATTTCAAGTGAAGTAGAGGTATACAAATATACAAGTTTGAATATGTTATGATCTCTAGGAATCAATACGACTGGACAAAGGTGTTTTCAGACATAGGTACTTTTCGAACTATTACCTCCAGTACCAATGAATATTGTTCAGTTCTTGATTTCTTACAGAGATTTTTTTTGGAGAATACATATTCTGAATCATGATAGCCAGAAATGCAGTGCAAACAAAATTTAAGTTAACATTTAGACTAGTCCAGAGTCTAAAGAAAAAAAGTTTGTAAGAAGTTTAATTAGTCCCACTCATGTTTGAAGTTGTAGTCTGATTCATTCCACTACCAGACATTGTTGAATTTCCTTCTTCTGCTTCTTCCACATCTATATCAGCACACATTGGTGGACAAATTGTTGCCATAGCATTTTGAAAAGATACCGTAGTAATTACTGAAACAGATATTACTACTACCATCAACA
>JBHIVA010000170.1:0-1988 GCA_042138015.1 Nitrososphaeraceae archaeon
ATATCATTGCTTGATATATATTGTAGAATTTTAAACCATAATAGAATAATCATTAGTGATTATCATTAATGATAAGCTGATGTAAATATCAGCTTCTAACTAGTTAGTATAAGAATAATTATTTTTAAGTATTTTTTAAATCATATAAACTCAAGATATTTTGATTTATTATATTAAATATCAATCTTAAGATCTTTTAGAATTGTTTTCCTATCCAATTTTTTAATCAATATTCTTCCTGATTTAGAGACGTAACTTGGATGTCCTATTCCAATAGCTGTTATTGGTTCTTTGTTTATAGAATGGGGTAGAAAGAAAGTTGTTACCTCATCATCATAAAAAGTGGACCCAGAAGCTCCTAAACCGTGTGCATATGCCGCTAGATACATTTTTCCTATTCTTATCCCGCCTTCTAACTGTACAGCTCTATATCCTCTATTACCCAATAAATTTAATATTTTATCTATATCTGCCATAAAAAAACAAACAATGCTTGCATTTCCAAATAACTTTTGTTCTAAACATAAATGTTCAGATACTTTTCTAAAATTACCAGCATTAAGTCTATCGAGTTTATTGCTATTTTTATCATAAAAGTAACTACCAGGTTCAAGATCTTTAACTGAATTGACGATGAGATAAGTATCTACTAGAGTATGATTTACAAGAAAATCAAAGGGTATATTTTTATTTGTCAAATACAGAATATGTTCTAATTGTAATTTTGTTATGGGTTTTATAGCAAATTCTCTTGTAGAACCTCTTTTTAAAATTACTTCTTTTAAACTAGGTCCTTTTTTCTTCAATTCCTCTGTCAGATCTGATTTTTTTAATTTTTCAATATATCTTTCTTTTTCATTAGGACTTTTTAACCATTTTTTTACTTCATTCTTATTTTTTAAATAGGAGCCTTGATGTACTTTCCATATTTCCGGATAGTCAACTTCATATTCAGACCTTGGAACGGTCTCAAATTCAACCATTTTTTTTTTATATGAATCAGGGGTTTTCGTTTGTAAATATTTATCTATATACAATGGAGACAATATTATTGCTGCTTCTTCTCTTTTTTTTAGAGAAAGTAATTTATTAAGATCCTCATCTTGAAAGCCTAGAATAATCTCAGTTGAAAATGAGTTAGCCATACAAAGAGCTAAATAATTAGATATTATGGTACCAGCATCCCAAAACCAGTGACGGTAGGATCTTGTTTGGTATTTCCAAGAATTTCTCCAGGCAACAGAAGTAAAAATTAGAGTTACTGGTGCTTGTAATATTTTAAGGTTCTTACCAGATAATTTATATAATATGTATCTGAAATCGCCTTCATATAATTTGGTTAAAGTAAAATCTCCTGGACAAAAATGATATATTCCATCCTCTAAACCTTGTATTTGTGCACATGAGAAATAAATTTCGATAGGATATAAAGCTCCAGTAGCTGATGCAGATCTCATGTAGTACGTTGAATTATTAATCTTAAATATTCTAGTGATCCCTGCTGAAAAGAATAAAATTTGTGAAATTCTTGGTAAATCTAATTTTGTTGGACAAAATTTAAATGCGTTTTGTTCCTTTTCTAAACAGACAAAAACATTTTGATCTGGAAGGGGAAAATTTCTTGGTAAATATATATAGTCTAAATTTTTATAAAATTTAAACGGTAGTGGTTTATTTTTCCAATCCAAAAAATGTACATTTGAATATATACTAACTGTAGAATGTTTGGTAATTTTATGATATTCTTTAGAGATTAGGGTATTATCGTTCATATCTAAAAATACACAAATTAAATTTGTCTAAAAAATGAGAAGCTTTTAAAAAATCTTATTTAAATAGTCCTCCTATTCCTTCAAATATTTGATCTAAGATATTTTCTTCTTTTTCTTGAGCTCCTTCACTATCTCTTTCTACTTGTTCAGCTCCTTCTGTTACGTTCTCACCAGCCTGTTCAGCTCCTTCTGTTATTACCTGTCCAACTTGTTCAG
>JBHIVA010000171.1:0-1966 GCA_042138015.1 Nitrososphaeraceae archaeon
AAATTTGATGAAATTCTCATATGAATTAACAGGCAATTTTTCGTCATATCCATGCATTCCCTTTATAATATCGCTAGTTATATTGACTGGATTCCAACGATAAAATGCTTCACCATATCCAATATTTTGGAAATGTTTTGTATCTGTTCCTCCAAATCCAACAAACGGAATTATAGGCACATTTTCTCCAAATACCTCCTTTGTGAGTTTTTCTATGATTTTAAACGATGGATGTAAAACTGGAGATGGTGATGGATTAGCAGCAGAAGAATCCACAGTCTCTATCTTGATCCTTGGATCTTTTATGACCTTCTTTACATGATCCAAAACAGATTCTATGCTATCTCCAGTGTGAATCCTAGCATTATATGTCACACTCGATTCTGCTGGAATTATGTTTGATTTTACTCCTCCTTCTACAATGGTGGGGCTCATAACAGTACGAATTAAGGCATTAAACATGGGTTCTTTGGAAAGAACTTCTTCGGTCAACGTTTTATTTTTCAATGGGTTTTCCAAAATATCTTTAATTGTCTGATTAGCATATGGCGAATATTCCTTTAGACTATTTATGGTCCAGTCGTCATAAACAGGAGGCATTGGATTATCCTGTAACTCCTTGTTAGCATTTGCTATAACTTGAATGGCATTATCTAGTAGGGGCATAGATGAATGACCTGGTTGTACAACCACGCTTAGTTTAAAGTCAAGATATCCCTTTTCTCCTATTCCGAGTAAACCTATAGATGTATCAATACCTTTTATAGATTTGACACTTACAAATCCTCCCTCATCCATTACTAGTTCTATTTCAATACCTTTATTTTTCATATAGTCTACAACAGCCTTGACTCCATTGAATCCTCCTATCTCTTCATCGTGCCCAAAGACAAGGTAAATAGGATGTATTGGTTCAAAACCTTGTTTTAAAAGATATTCAAATGCTTCCGAATTACCAAAAACCCCCATTTTATCATCATACGCACCTCTTCCAAAGATAGTATCATTTTCTATAATTCCTGCAAATGGTGGATGGGTCCACTTTTCTGGTTCTTCTGCTGGTACTACGTCTTGGTGTGCTAAAATAACTATTGCTTTGGCAGATGAATTGGTGCCTGACCATTTGTAAACAAGAGTACTATTATTAATAACGATTTTTTCTAATTTGGAATTAATTAACGGATATATTTTTTCCATATAATCTTGCATATTCTTAAATTCTGAGTAATCTATTTTGGATTGATTTTCGAATGAGATGGTTTTAAATGTAAGACCTTTTGCAAGATTTCGTGCAGCCTGATCCATATCAATTGTAATATTATTCTGTTGTCCTCCCCAAGCAAGAGAGGTTATAGAAATAAGTGAGATAAATGACAATATAATAATAGTGACACCAAATGCTAGAATTCTAAAAGACATTACACGGTATTAAAGAAAGTTTCCTTATTAAGGGTTTGGCGCACAGGAACGTGTTGTTAATGCTGTAGTGATCGCTATACCAAATCGGACATTATTTAGTCTGAATTTGATAAATTTTTTTTTATTCTTAATATAAAAAATGATCTCTATTGGGAGGGAGCAATAGATAACTTCAGTTATCCATTACTAATTCTAAAGATACTCTATATTTTATTTTGGTTATGTTATAAAATGAGACGACATCCTGATTTATACATCAGATCCTAAAAGAAACTGATCTATAAGTTCAGCTTAAGAAATATTTTAACATTAAAAAAGACAGACACATAATTTAAAAAAATATTTCATGTTTTACTTTAAATATTTAATAGTTAAAGTTTAATGTCGCGTCTTTTAACTCAAACTTATATTTGAAAAAGTAACATATTATTACTAAGATAGTATTATATTCTCTCTTTTTCTCATGCTTATCATTATATCCATAGTTGCCCTCAAGTAATTTTACCTGCAATTTCTAAAAAACCTTCTGCTTTGGTTTGCCCCTTGT
>JBHIVA010000172.1:0-1911 GCA_042138015.1 Nitrososphaeraceae archaeon
ATCTGGTCCAAATTAGATCAAATATACCTAATTGAATCCATTCTTGAAATCTTCTATGACATGTTGAACCTGAACCATATTCTTTAGGTAACATTTTCCATTGACATCCAGTTCTTAGGACAAATACTATTACATTAAGAACTTTTTTATAAGGAACTATTGGATGACCAATTGTATTCTCTGGCTTCCGATTTGGCAAGAGTCTTAATTTCATCCCATAAATCATCAGGAATACTTGTAATAGTTCTAACATACTTTTTACTCTTTAACATTAATAGATATGATATGAAATAAGCCAGCTATATTCCTATCTATTTTTGGGATAGGCTCTTAATATAAATAAAATAAAATAAAATAAAAATAAAGATAAATAAATTATCTCAATGATTCTATTTTTCTTTTAGTCTCTTTATATTGTTTAGTTACTTGTGGTTCCCTTTTCTCTAATTCCGTAAGATATTTTTTTGCTGTTTTAATGGTTCTATCTGATATTTCTTTGATTCTCTCATCGTTTGTTCGTTCGTAGGTCTGTTCGGAATTGTCTATAACTTCTTTTATAGAATCAATATTTTGTAAAAAGGAGTTATACAGATTTTCATTTATTTCGAGTTTATCTTCAAACGCTGGATCTTTATTCGGACTAGAAGCCATAAATAATTACTAGGCATTAAGGATTATTTTTGTATTTCATTCTTTTCTATGATCGTAATAAAGTCTTAAATTTTCTTCTTGGATTTTATAAGGAAGGATTTAAAACTCATTTTATTATGCCCGTCTCTATGCTCTTGAGACTTTGTTTATTCCTACCATATCAGGTTTATCGGTTGTTTATCCACAGTATCTTTAATTTTTAGCCTTATTTTTTATATGAAAGTAGAATTAACAAGTATACCTCATCCAAAAGTAGACGGTCGATCTCAAATTTAAAAATTTTTAGAGTTTAAATAAAGTTATATAGTTGTAATACTCTATTTTTTTAAAAAATTCCATTTCAAACTAATCCAGATATCCTGAACTAAGTATATCTCAGTTTGAAGGTTATTCTCTGTTGGTGTCATTATATTGAAACTTTGTTTAAGCGATTCAAAATGATTGGAGAAATCTGGATTTAGATCCTTGGAAACTTGTTTTTTGTTATTTTTTCTATTTTGTTTGTTGTTTTATTTACGTGCAACTCTTTTACTCGCCTTTGTTTGTTGTTTTATTTACGTTCAACTCTTTTACTTGCTATTTTAATCGATATTTTCTTCGTATTATAATGGAAAATGACAGATAGTTTGAAAATATTTCATTCAAAATAGTACTTCAGATTTAATTTCTGAAAATTTTGGTTTAGAAAAAAATTTGATATATATGCTCTACTCTGCATTTTCTATCCCTGTAGCCCGCGATACCGAAAATACTGATAGATTAAGCCTTATAGTTATTTCCTAATAATGAAAGAATTTATCATCCATAATCAAAATATCGATTTTAAATTTTTTTTATTTGTATTTGCTTATCTCATAAGCGTATTTCAATTCAAAAAAATAATTATATGGAATCTAAATACGATAATGAATAAAATAATCTGCAATATCAAGATAAGACTAGCTCCAACAAGACATGATAATGTAGATTTTGAACCAATTGTAACAAAAATATCAAAAATAAAAAAATTATCTGTAGTTGTTGCAGATAAAGGCTACGATAGTGAAGATAATCATGTACTTGTAAGAAAGAAACTACATGGATTCAGTATCATACCTCCACGATAGGAAAAAATACCAATATGGAAAACTCGTGGTAAATATAGAAAGGAAATGAAACGTGGATACAATAAGATTCTGTATAATCAAAGAAACAAAGACGAAACTATTCTATCAGTCATAAAGAGGTTATTTGGAGAACATATCTCATCCAGACTGATAA
>JBHIVA010000173.1:0-1849 GCA_042138015.1 Nitrososphaeraceae archaeon
CTGATTTTTATATTATATAAATAAATGATTATTTTAATTCAATTGTATACATCTGATATCTTACAATTTCTTTTACTCCTTTGGTTTGAGACAAGGATAGTAATCATTAAAACATTCTGTCCTATCCTCTAAAATACTGCATTATTATTTCTATCAAACTTTTTTCAGAAAGTGAATGCAATTATGTTTTAAATATAAAAAGTTACATGTTTGTGGATACCAAGTACCACCATCTGTATATACGGAATGTATATCTACCGTATTTCGATAAAAAAGATCTGATGAAAATCTCTACTACAAACACGTTTTTATCTTGCAAAATGTGGATTCCAAGCAAAAATTTTTGAACAGTTTTAATAAATACAGATCCACAACCAGCAATGTTGACTACCGACCTGAATTATAGTTTCATCTAAGATGAATGCAGATACTCTTTTTCGTTTATTATAGAACTGTAAAAGGATCCAAATCTTTGAATCCACCTCCAAATTGTAACATAACTTCTTTTTTGGTCATTTAACAATACTAATACTTTGGACGTATTCCTTACTCAAACCAAGAAAAGACAAATATAGTGAATACATAACTACAATAGGCGGTGTTCTATTTCTTTCAAATAATACACCATAGATTAGAAATCTGACATTCACAAAAATCCTTCTATAAGTTAACATGGTTATATTTTATAATTATTTATAAGAATAGAAAATAATCCTTAAAATAAAAGGATATAATACATAAAGATAACTATGAAATTTCTATCCTTTTTACCATTCTTGGTAATGGTAGGTATCTTAATTTCAAATGTTAATGTGTCAAATCTATATGGAGAATCAGAAGAGAATATAATTCCAACTAGTGAAAAACTATCGCCTACATATGTGGTAGATATTACTACAGGTTCTGGAGTTAGTTATAAATTTCAGCATTTTTATCCATTATCCATAGCAATTCCTATAGATACGACTATTGCATGGTTTAATGATGATCCAGAACAAATTCATACTGTTACAAGTAGTAATCCAGGAGCTCCCAATTCTGGAAAACTATTTAATTCAGGTATCATACAATATTTATCTACTTTTCAATATACTTTTTCCCAACCGGGGACTGTTTCATATCATTGTGAAATTCATCCATGGATGATAGGATCAGTGTATGTAAGCGATTCAAATAAACAGGGAAAAAATTTTAAAATTAGTACTGGTGCCAACATGGAAATAGATCGAACTCAAAATGATTGGTACTTTAATACAACAGAACGTGATAGAATATTATTTAACATACAACCTACATCCATACATACAGATAATAATACATCCATTACTTATGACATTAGTATTTATAACAATAAACTTGAAAAGGAAATTATTTCACAACCATTTTCTGTAAAAGGTAACAATCTTCAATTAGAACTTTTAGCCAGTGATTTGTCTCAATCTCTAGTTTATGGCCCTGATTTTATAGATCCTATTACTGGAGCTTATCATATTAGAAACAATTTTCCTGACGGAGAATATACTTTAAAGGCAGAAATAACTGCTATAGGATCTAATTTAACAGATTCAAATATAATAGATGAATTTAAAGGAACAATATCTTCATAGAAATTCTATAATAAATATTTTTAAAAAAACTTTATTTAGTATACTTTTCTAGGCTGTGTTGACTTAAGGTTAATCTATCTAAAATTTCGAGTATTGTGTTTCTGATTTTTATATTATATAAATAAATGATTATTTTAATTCAATTGTATACATCTGATATCTTACAATTTCTTTTACTCCTTTGGTTTGAGACAAGGATAGTAATCATTAAAACATTCTGTCCTATCCTCTAAAATACTGCA
>JBHIVA010000174.1:0-1843 GCA_042138015.1 Nitrososphaeraceae archaeon
ACGTAAACTCAAACCAAGAAAGTACAGATAAAGTGAATACATTACAATATAATTTGATGTTTTATTTCTTTCAAATTTAATTTTGTTCATACTACTAGTATTTGTAACATTCTTAGCTATAGCTCTTACTGCTTATCTGAACAGAGCCATTTATCCTTTTTATTGAAAATATAAGTTTTAATTTTTATTCAATTTGGAATAAATGAATAAATTCATTATATCTGTCATTTTCATTATCGGATTTATGAATTGTTACTTATCTGATTAATTATTATAATTTATTATATCTTGATGTAAAAATAAAGATTTATTAATTTAATCAATAGTAGCTAATTAAATTTATTTAAAAACTATATGAAATAAAACTAGAAACTTTTCTACAGCACATGCCTAACATTCAATCTTTGTCCACAGTAGTTTTGGGATAAAGTTCTCACGTTCTCCCTTCTTTTTGACCCTTGTTAAATATCTTTATAGCTTTATAGAGTATGAATTAAATGGATAAAGAAATCTAACATGAAGCTAGAACTTGTTCGGTTATCAAGGACCAGATAAATTAAATTTCTTGGTATTGGTTGTCTAAATTTATTTAATAAAATTCTAACATATAAACACGATGATATATAATATAAATACTGTACTGTATTGAATATCTTCATTGCTAGAAAATCTTACTTCTAAGTTACAAAATAGATGGTTTGAATTCTCAAAATCTAATCTTTATTATCCTATATTATTTTTGATAGGCTCATTTGTGTTATTTATCGTAACTTCAAAGATTGATCCACTCATTCCAAAAGACTATGAATTTTCTTTATTTAATCCTCTTGTCTTCACTGGCAGTCCTGATGATGCAAGGAGTATACTATCTGCAATTGCTACTGGGTGGACTACTATTTTAGGTGTAGCTTTCTCTGTTACACTCATTACACTACAACTTTCGTCATCAAAATATATTTCTCGTCTTGTTACAGAATTTCAAAATGATAAAATTAACCAACTCACATTAGGATGGTTCATTTTTGTATCTTCTTATTCGTTATTAGTTTTAAAAACTGTCAGAACTGAAGATGCTGATGGTATATATATTCCGATTGTAGGTACAAATATTGCATTAGCAGTTGCTATAATAGGTTTGTTAATTTTTGTCTTATATATACACAATATAAGCAATTATCTTCGACCAAATATTTTGATCTCAAGGCTAATAGAAAGTATTATTTCATCGCTAAAAAAATATGAAAAGAGAAAAACAGATAAGAAACTTATTTTTGATAAAAATCCTTTTACAGATAAATTTTCAGTATAAAATCCCTAAAACTGGAATAATAACATCCATCAATTGGGAAAAAATACAAAATAGTTTAATTCGTTATGATACCGAGAAAGACCTGTGGATGGAATGGTATAAAACTGTTGGAGATTGGACTGCCGAGGGAGAAATTTTAGCAATTATTTATAAATATAGCAGAGAAGACAAATACTATTCTCGAAAACAGACAAGTAAATTTATAGATCCAGAATTTATAAATAAAAATAATATTCAAATAGCAGATTATGAAGCAAATAGTGAAAAAAATAATAATAAAGATTATTATGAAAAAAATTTCTTCTATTCATAAGCAAATTATAAACTCTTTACATGTTACAAAGGATAGTAATTTAGCAGAAGATCATCTTCTAGGAATAAAATTATTAGGTGAAATGGGTCTTAAATCCAACTATTTAAGGGATTTTGATGTAGTAAATTCCTTGATAGGAGGTTTGTTTCGTGTTTTGACATTTATCTATTCAAATGAAGAAAAATTTGGTTTACCTTTTACTGTATCAACAGAAGATATGA
>JBHIVA010000175.1:0-1840 GCA_042138015.1 Nitrososphaeraceae archaeon
ATTATTTGAAATCTCATAATTATTTCCAATATCCTTAAACAATTATCTTCATTTTTCTCCTTTATCATTTTTCCTCTTATCTGGTAGTGAACCAAATTTTGAATATTTTGAGACTATTATTCCTTCTGAATCACAAGTAATGCTATGAATATCATTTATTCTATATTTATGGTATTTAAAAGGAGTATTCTGAAAATTATTACTATTATATAAACATAATAAGGATACATTTAATCCATGTCTTTTATTCAATTCTTCTATTGTTTGATCCCACCATTCCTCTAAAGCAATACATTGGTCAAAATGTTGATTTTTAAAGAGAAAATTTGGAATATCACATATTATTCTAATATCATTTTTATTGTTCATTATTGCTTTATCAAAAATCTGTCTTTTCAAATCTTCAAATGGTTTTAGATTATTACATACTGCATTAATATAATATTCATCACTCTTTTTGATTGATATAAAATTTTTTGGATGTTTCTTTAGATTCTGAATTTGTGATAGTATTATTTTTCTATGATTTTTTTTCATATTGTGCATAGAAAAATAAAAACATAGATGATTTTGTTGTAATCCTTCAGAAAGATATTTTATTACACTAGTTACAAAAGAACCAGAAAAAGAATGTGATTGTAATTTATTCTCATAGTACATACAAATATGTTTATGCAAACTTTTATTAAATAAATCATCAAATATATTTTGAAATAGATTATTTGTAAGATGTATATTGTGATGTTCAAAAAGTATTTTTCTAGATTGATGATCTAATTGTTCAAAATCATCTAAATCATAAGCACAAATAGATGTCATTGGAAAATCGAATAAAGGTGGAAATGATCTTTCAAATTCAATAATATATTTTTCATATCCTTTCTCAAAAAAAATTTGTACATCTCCAAATGCCCTTAGTCCTCGTTTTCGTTTCTCTATTGCTTTATTTGTTAGATTAGAAAACTGTTTGCCAATCTTGTCACGATCTATTTTCTTAGTGGAAAAATAGACTTCTGTAGAACTTTTGATATTTATAATGAAATTTTTTTCTAGTTCTGTCAATTCATCTAAAGAAATCCTCCATTTTTTCATTATTTCATTTCTAACTTCATTTTTAGTTAGTTCATTAGTTATCATTAATACTGCTTCATTTTTTTCCTCAAATCCAATTCTAAGATATTCTAAACCATCTTCGATTTTTCTCTGTGGTGAAGAATATACTCCTAAAATATGGCTATTTTTTTGAATATGAGGTATGGCAGACAAAGCGATGATAAGGATTTTGAAACAATACAATATTTAATCCTATTATAATTATTAGATGGTTACACACCTTTACATTTTTGTAGAAATCAATCACTATTAATATGTTAATAGTGAGATTATGTTTAGATTACAATTACTTTTACTAACAAGAATAATTAATATTATCAAATCTAATAACGCCCTCTATTGTTATATCTATTGGACAAGACTAGTGACTAAACTACAATAGAATATTATGAATCCTAGCAAAATTGCAAAAATAATGCGACTCATCTATAAAAGACTCAGATTAGATACAAAATATTATACTAATGAAAAATATATTATTGTGTATAACTAATATAATTTTTTAATAAAACAAATATTTTAATAGTTGATAATAGAACCCACATTTGATGAATAAGGGTTCGAGTCCCACTCCCGGCGCTGAATCCTTTCTGATTGAGTAGTACATATACTTATGTCACTGCTTCAACTCTATTCCATGTATCTTGAAGGTTAAATAATATCCTTAGTTGTTTTCACAATTACATCTAAAAATAATCCAATGGTAATTATCTATAATACCACATCA
>JBHIVA010000176.1:0-1804 GCA_042138015.1 Nitrososphaeraceae archaeon
GATGATCAATCATTTCTTGATAAAACAGGAATAATTGGACCAAAAAAAAGTTATACAATCGAACTAGATAAAAATGGAATATATATTTTCCAATCATCTAAATATCCTTGGATGAAGGGACAGATATTTGTAAATGATAATTCTACAACAAAGACAAAAAAATTAGATACTATGAATGTTCAATTGACTTGGAGTGAGGATAATTATCAAAAGGATAAATATCATTTTAAAATAATATTTACTGGAAAAGAAAATAAGAAAAATTTGGAGCATGTTGATTATTTATTTAAGATACAAAATTCAAATGGAGAAAATGTTCATCAAAGCAAATTTACTCATTCTGGATGGGGTGTAGAATATTCAGAAAGTATTCTTGACCCTACCGACGAATACGTGGCAGAAATAACTGTCAACGGTTTACTTTTTCAACCGATAAAGGAGGAGAAAGCAATTTTTGAATTAGAAGAAAAAAGTACGTCAAGTTAAAGTCCACCAAAAAACTATGTATAAAATCCAATTTAAAAAGGTTAGAAAAACTCCAATGCAACTAATTTGATTTAATTTGATTTAATTTACTCTTTTTTTTTATGTAACGTAGGGGCTGTCTTTTTTTATATTCTTCCTCTCAGACACGTCAGGAGCAACAGACGTGGGGAGTTAATATACTGATTACGGGTATTAACAGCCCCATTATTATATGGTTATTAGAAAATATAAGGATTATAGAATAATCTTTAAGAATTTAAGTAGATAATTGAAATACATATACAATTCAATAAATCGTTACTTTATTCATCAAATAGTTATTAAAAACGTGAAGTCTTTATCCAACAATTTGATGCGGGGTATCAAAATTACATTCCAAGTCAAAAGATAATCTAAAGCAATGATAAAAATTTTAGTATATATACACTAATAAGCTTATTAATTTATTATAATTCAAAATATTCAAATTTATCCTTGACTTGATTACTTGAATGGCTATAGGAAAAAAATTGTTTGAAGAAATCGATAAACCCATCGGATTTAAAATAGTCCATGAAAACTCTTTTGGAGTAGAAAGCGAAGCAAGTTGGGATGGAATGATACAAGGCTACAATGGATTTCCAGATGGGAAAAATGTCGGTTCTGGAAATTCCTTTCAAGGTAAAAATGGAGTAATTATTTCAAATTGGGATGGTGTATTTACCACAAACGACGGAGAACAATTAACATTTAAAGGTAGAGATATGAATAAGAATAATAGGTTTGTAGTTCTTAGAACATATTTTACAACTTCGAAAAAATTTGCTTGGATTAACGGATTAGTCTGCTTATTAGAGGGTACATTCAATAAAAAGGATAATGAATTTAGAAGCACCGGTTATGAATGGATGTATTAATTTTAAATCCAAATTATGACTATCATATATGAGGTATATGGATCTTAAATTTGACTTAAATTTTAACATGATTAAATTCAACTACTTTAATAAATATTTAATGGCTGTGTTAACTTAGGACTGATTCACCTCCAATTCTGAATAGGATTGTGTTTCTGATTTTTGTATTGTATTGATAAATGAATAGGTTAATCCAATTGTATACATGTTGTAAATCACAATTATTTTTATTCGTGTTGTTGATACATGTATAATAATCATCAAAACATTCTGTTCTATCCTTGAAATACTGCATTACTCTTTCTTTCAATAAGACTTTTCTCTAAAGGTGAATGCAATCTATGTTTTAGATGTAAAAAGTTACATGCTTGTGGATACCATGTACCTCCATCAGTGTAAACTGTATGTCTACCATATTTGGA
>JBHIVA010000177.1:0-1796 GCA_042138015.1 Nitrososphaeraceae archaeon
ATTACAACATCCACTGAGTTGTCTTCAATAGGTATTCTCTCTTCTATATCTCCTTTTCTAAATTCAACATTATTGTACTTATTTGCATACGATGTACTTGTTGCTTTTTCAAGCATCTCATCAGTAATATCAATTCCTATAACTTTTCCTTCTTTACCTACAAGTTTAGACGCCAAAAATGCATCAATTCCAGCACCTGATCCTAAATCAACTACCATTTCACCTCTTTCCAAATTAGCAAAATCCAATGGTGCTCCACATCCAAGTCCTAGAATTGAGTCTTGTGGAATAGATTTCAGGACTGTTTCATCATATCCAATAATAGAAGCTACTTGTTCTTCATTGGAAATATCATAAATATCAGAACCACAGAGTACATGGGGACTACAACGTGAGTCCAAGTTACCTATTATAGCTATCTTTCCATAATTTCTTTTAATTTTTTCTTTAAGTATTTCTTTTTGCATAGATAATAGTGTTTACAAAGGAAACTATTTAAAATATTCAGATGACTATTATACACAAAGTGAAATGACGGAAACAAGGAGACAAAAAGTAAAGAAATTACCAGTTTATAGCGATAATTGCAATTTTGATGGATATGATTCTCAAAAATTAATGTTTCAAACAGCAAAACTTCGAAATTTGATAACGAAACGGGGGACCTTTGAACTGTTGATTCCTTTGTGTTGTACAACTAATCCAGTAAGATATAAACAATTTAAAGAATTAATGAAAGGGATCAGTAGTAAAACGCTTGCTCGTAGATTAAAGGAACTTGAAAAAGATGGAATTTTAGAAAGACGAGCATATAATGAAATACCTCCAAGAGTAGAATATAAAATGACTCAAAAAGGGCAAGAATTGGTAGAATCAATATTAAATTTAATTCAGTGGATGATAAAATGGTCTTGACCATAATAGTTCATGAATAATTTTTTTACCATATTCTCACATGTGTATAACAATCAGTGAGTAGGCATAAGGTTTTTGTAATGGATTAAGGATTCAAGTCCATCATCCATTTTAATAAAATATCATACTTATCATAACTCTTTTTAAATATCGTATATTCAATAATAATATTAGAATAATATTCTAATGAATCATAATTTTAGAGATTAACAAATAAAAATCTTTATTAAGTGTTTGTTTTAATAACTTATAAAACCCTATTCTAGAGTCAATATCAAAATGAAGACTATTGGCTCTATTCAAGTCTGGATTCCAATGAGTTTATTTATAGAATTGATGAAACAATAATAATAGAAACTAATAGTTTTGGTTCACGTTGCGATCTAATTTAAAGTTATCAGATTTTGAAGTAGAAAGAATTTTATTAAATACAAACTAATTAAATGAGGAATTTTTACCTCAGTTTTCTGAAAAAACGTATTCTAGTAGGTTATAGAACTGAAAATGTTCAAGAGTATAATGATTTAATTTAACGGGTATATCATTCTTAAATGCTATAAAAAAATAGATAATAAATTTCCTTTATCATTGATTTTTTTCTTTATCTGTAGTATCTATATTTACTATATAACAATATTTGACTATAGAAAATGACCTATTGACAAAGAGATCTATGATCATATTTCTTTTATTGTTTCTGTACTATAATACATTAAGAAAGAGATGTTTGATGTTTAATGAGAAACATTCATAGTAGTAATAAAAAAATTTTAAATTCAATACTTGGCTTTACAATGCTAATGATGTTAAGTTTTTTGTTTAGTAATTTGACTACAGAATCATTATCGTATGCTGAAGATATAGAAAATGACAATTCTAAC
>JBHIVA010000178.1:0-1780 GCA_042138015.1 Nitrososphaeraceae archaeon
AAATAATCAAAAATAATAAATCAAGCGATAATAACAATTTTATTTTTCTATTAAAAATCTCTTCAAAATATTATCCTGAATACTGGATGTTTATTGAATCTGATGGTAGAAGTAAACTCAAGGATATAGACAAGTTCTTGAGATATACCTAGCTTGAATGTTGTGGTCACTTAAGTGATTTTACTATTAATGGTAAAAGATATGAAACTGATAAGGAGATGTCAATACCTGTAAACAGTATATTTCAACCTGGAATGAATTTGGATCATATATATGATTATCGAAGTAGTACTGAACTTGTAATTAGTGTTATTTCAGATACACCAGGTAAGATTCTGAGTAATAAAAAAAATGAAAAGATTAAACTCGTTGCCAGAAACAATACACTTGTTTTCAAATGTGCAAAGTGTAAAAAAAGAAGATGCTTCAAAAATTTGTACTATTTTTATTCATGAAAAAGACAGTAATAGAGCATCGTTTTGTGATAATTGTATTAAATATCATAAATGTGGTGAAGAAATGATGTTGTCCATAGTCAATTCACCAAGATCTGGTGAATGTGGATATGAAGGTTGAAAATTCAAATTAGTGATTTATAAATATAATTAGATCGAAAATATAACAATTCAAATATACAGAAAATTAAATTAAATTAAATATTAAATTACTTTACAATTGAACAATGTTATTTTATTCGGATTTTATTCATATTTCTAAATTAAAAAATCATCTAAAATTCCTTTGACCCTTCTGGAGTTGAATAGCCACGGTTTCAGTGTTCAATTATAATTACTTTTTTGATCATCCTATAGTAATAATATTGATTAGTAAAATTCAAACTACTCACATAAAATAGAGACATTTCCTTTACTTCACAGATTTGAAGCAAATATTGGAAAAAATCAAAGAATATCTGTTAAGTTAAATTTTCTTCAATGAAAGAACGGTAATTTTAAATATCGTACAAATTAGAAATACTAAAGGTTGACTTATAATTCAGTTTTAAAGAACATATTTGAGGTGACAGAGGCTGAACGTGGTCTTCGTAAACTTCAACTTTTTCGACATCATTCGCAAATCAAATCATGGGATACATATAAAATGATCAAAATGATTAGTGGAGCAAACAGAGAATCTTTTGTATTGGATGTAGGATGTTATGAATCTCCTATTTTACCTATGTTGAAAAGATTAGGATTTATCAATCTTTATGGTTGCGATCTAAGATTGAAATCGTCGGATTGCAATCCAAATTTTACTGATAATAATAACAGTTCTTTCAAGTATCATGAAGATTACGAACCAATAGCCAAAATGTACAGTGACAGATCGTATCAACTTTCAATTAGAAACTTAGAAGATACAAAGTATAGTGACGAGATGTTTGACTATGTGACTTCTTTATCTGTTATAGAACATGGCGTTAACATTGAAAAATACTTTAGAGAAATGAGCAGAATTATAAAAAGTAACAGTTATCTTTTGACATCTACAGATTATTGGCCTGATAAAATAGTTAACAATAAAAATGTTCTTTCTAAGGGTACACCAGATAATATTTTCAGTAGAGATGAAATAGAAAATTTGGTAGAGATTGCAGTAAAAAATGGATTAAAACTAATTGAACCGATAGATTTTGAGTATAAAGATAAGGTTGTTCGATGGAATTCAATAGGTTTGGACTTTACTTTCATCTTTTTTGCTATGAGAAAGGAATAAAACTTTTTCATCTGTCAGAATATATTATGAACCCGAGAAAAAGTACGGGCCCGTCGGGAGT
>JBHIVA010000179.1:0-1769 GCA_042138015.1 Nitrososphaeraceae archaeon
AATAATTAATAACAATGTTTTTAAAGTGTGTATTTTACAGATAACTACTAAAAAGAATGGGAGAAAAGTTTCAGATCCAACTAATAAAAGAAAATTCATTTATCAATAATAAATATATTTTAAATAGATTCATTCGAACATACGATATCTATACCACTTAGCATATGTTAGCTGACACCTTCTAAAAGATATTTTCTCATATTCAGATTGAATCTTTTTGTTCTAAAATATTGCGATATTTTATTTTTAAAATCTGTAAATGATGAATAGTATTGCACAACAAGCAGATCGTTCTTGGATATATGCCATATCTCTTCCAATACCATAAATTCTGGAGATGCTGTTGGAAGATATACTGGAATTAAATCTTTTTTGTGTTTATCAAAATATTGTATTACTTTTTTTGATCTATAGTGCTGTTTGGCCTTGTCCAGAAAGAGATAGCATTTTGGGAATTTCCTATGTATTTGCTTTAGGTAATCCAAAAATGTACTTGCATTAAACCGATCATATTGTTTGAATAATTATTTTCCTTCTAAACTTGTAGCACCAAATAATATAGATTTCTGATGGGATCCAGTAATTCTTACAACTGGTCTTTCCTCTATTCTTATCCATACTCTTCTCACCAGAGAATCATAGAAGAAGAATGATTCATCTGTAGATACTAATGTAAATTCATCTTTTAAATTGTCCAGTATCTTTCTGGCTGTTTTTTAAAATGTTCTTTTTCTTCATTGGATGCAGTCCTTACATGTACCTTTCTTGGTACCTTCTGCTTAAATCCCCACTTGTGCATGAGTCTATAAATATGTGTATAATGATATTTGATTCCAGTTTTTCTTACAATCAAATCTTCTACCTGTTTTGTAGTCCACCCTTGTTTGTTAGATGTTAACTCGTTTTGTATCTGATATACTATCTCTTCTTGTATATCTGGTGGTCTACTACTCTTTGATCTATCTTTTAATCCTTCTATTCCTTCTTCTCTGTATCTTTTTAACCAGTCAGAAGCCCATGTTCTGCTTCTATGTAGATCTCTTGCTACCTGTGCAGGAATCTGTTTATCATATATCACATTTAAAACAAATAACATTCTTTCTTTTACATTAGTATCATGTTCAGATTTGTATAGTCGTTCAAATCTTGTTTTTGTTATTTTTGTATTAATCAATAAGATAAATAATATTAATGGTAATGGTAGCTTATAGCTATTCTGATCTAAAATATACTACATGATAGTATAATATTGTAAGTATATTTATGCAAATTGGTATAGTCCATATTCCAAAGTAAATTTAAATGATTTATAATTTAGTATAATTATATTTAAAACAAATTTGGCTTAGCCAAAAGTTTTTGTTCTACTTATTTCAAGAGCATCATCAATATTTTTATTAAATTCTAATGAGGTTTCTGTTGTAGTGCTATTAAATTTACCAGAATTTCTAACATATTCTAGATAATCTCTCATCTCATTTTTATATATCAAAACATTATCTGCAACTATTGTTACTTTCTTTTCAAGCAAATTATTTTCCTCTAAAAGTTTAAGATATAACAAATATTGATTTTTTTCAGCATCTAGGAAGATAAAGTCAAATTTATGATTTTTATAAAGCATAGGAATTGTTTTTAGAGCATCACCAGGGCGGTGTTAACTTAACAAAAGAGCTTTAGCTGTGAATGTTCTATTCTAACAATATATGTTGTTGAAATTTGAAAGAAATAGAACATCCACTATTGTAGTAATGTCTACTGTATTTGTA
>JBHIVA010000180.1:0-1769 GCA_042138015.1 Nitrososphaeraceae archaeon
CTTGTCATTGTTGGCAGGTCACAATTTTCTGCAAGCATAGTATCACCTGGGGCTGTAGTTGTAAGGTCTCCATCACCCATTGCAAATACACCTTCAAGGTCTGTTTCTGCTGGACATTTTTCAAGACCGTTCTGGGTGCATAGAGCATCTGGTAATGGAGTCTGTGGATCACCATCATCTATAACTGCAACACCTTCCAATGCTGTACCTTCAGGGCATAGTTCAAATGTATTACATGCTAATTCATTTCCATCGTTTATTCCGTTGGTATCGGCAACTAACAAACCTTCAAGTTGTGTACCTTCTGCACATATTTCTATTTCTGGAAACTCCAAGTTACAGACAATATCTAGATCAGAACCTGGAACAACAAGATGTCCCTCTAATAAAGATCCTACTGGACAAACAAGTGGACAATTTCCTTCCTCATCAACAATCAGACCTGTATCAGGACAGGTAAACTTTTTGGGTTTATCTGGTTTTGGTGGATATTTATCATTACCATAATTGTTTTCAGAGTAAGAAGAAACATCAACATACCCTCCTTCTGCTCCTCTTGCATAATTATCGTAGGTATTACTACTATATTTGCCGTCTGAGTTATACTGTTCTTGCTGATAATCGTTATAACCTCCATTATAATAATCGTTAGAATATTTGTTTGAAGTATAATCGTCATAACCTGAATAATCATTTTCAACAATCGCATCGGCAGCATACTTTTCTTTATTATCTTTGTAGTACTTTTCAAATTCTTTTAAATCAATTATGTCGTTTTGTGCGTATATACTTGAAATACCGGGAGTGGAAAGTCCTGAAATGGTAGACGTTCCTACCAGTATTAGTAGAACAACAAGTTTTTATGTTCAATAAGGTGAAAATAAACAATAAATTAATCTGTGTTTGGAATCATTATTAGTTCCAATAGATATGTAATAAAAACATGAAAAATAAATCTTTTTTATAATCGATATTGAATTGAAATAATATAACTACTACACAGTATTCTCTGAAAATGTAATTTTATAACACACTATAATTATGTATTTGAATATTTAATCATAACGTATTGAATAACTTTTTAAAGGCTATTTCTATTTGATACCATCTTTTTCAATATGATAGTTTTCTGTCCCTATTATTAGAAATTATATTCTATCATATATCTCTCTTTCATGTATATAATACATTATTTTACTAATTTGTTATACTAAATATTTACATATATTTTATCTTCCAAAATAGTTTTGTTATATAATATATTTTTTTACTTATATTCAATCAAATTTTGAGTTACAGAATACTTCATGTTATTAGCCTATAATAATTGTCCAAAATTAAAAATATAACATATATTTGTGGATTAATCAATTTCACACATCTACTTTTACTATCTAACTATAAATTGAGATAATTTAACAAAAGTAAGATAACACCAATTATAAAAATTATATCCCTATTATTAAAACTCAAAAATAAATTTTTATCCTGATCTTTATCCTACTTTTTTTGTTGAAATTGTTTTGGATAAATATTCATCAGAATACGCTTTTATCGAAAAATCCTTGACTTTTGAAACTTGGGACTTTGAGGTTAGGGTCAAACCAAATGCAGATGAATCCTTTGATGGAATACTAAATGGCTCTGTAATAGCTTCGGTAATTCCAATTACGTTTCCATTTTTGTCATAAAATGTCCCTACAACTGTGACATTATTTGCATTTTCTATGCCGTTATTAGTGATCTGTCCATTTATATAATAAAACCCA
>JBHIVA010000181.1:0-1702 GCA_042138015.1 Nitrososphaeraceae archaeon
ATTATCATTTACAAATATCTGTCCCTTCATCCAAGGATATTTAGATGATTGGAAAATATATATTCCATTTTTATCTAGTTCGATTGTATAACTTTTTTTTGGTCCAATTATTCCTGTTTTATCAAGAAATGATTGATCATCCTCCTTTGTTATTTCTAATTGATGGGGAATATTATCTGCATTGTAAAACTCAATTACTTTTTTGATATCTATGGGAAAGAATGTAATATCAAAAAATCTATATCTACTTTCGTCACTTGAACCGGGTATTATCGTGATTATCTGTTCTCCCTCTGCATATAGGATGTGACTTGCAGTTATTATAATAAAATTAAATATAACAATAAAAAAATAATTCATCATTTCTAATTACTTATTTGCAAGGCGTTTTATATTTCAAATCAATCTCCTATTGCTCTGATTATGCAATCGGGATATTATGTTGTCTTTTGATTTAATTAATTCATTAGTTAATTAATTTTTTAATTCTTGCTATTTTTACGAGAAGAGAAAGCTCATATCCTAATTTTTGATTTTAGTACAAGATTGGAATGATAAATATCTTGACACTAATTGTAAATCCTTTATTGTATTATCTTGATATCACATTCAAAGGTAAAGAAAATACACAAATTAAAAAATGTAAGCTACAGTCAATTTCTTTTTCATAGAGATTCTACATTTTTCGATAGAAAGAAAATATTGACTTTTAAACACTCGTTTACAAGTGGATAAATCATAGGGTTTTCAACTAAAATCTATTATTAAAGTAGATTGGTCAAATTCATAAGGGAAATTAAATGAGGTTTGGTTTCCAAAAGTTGCAAAATTATATTGTATTACGTTAGTCTCTTTTGAATAGATAGGATTTGAGAGGTCTAGTAAAGTGATTTCACCTACTTCATTATCTATTGCTAAAAGACCATGATTTGGATTTTCCTTATAATTTACTTCATCGTTCCATTTATTTATAAAATTAGAAGTGTTTATGGATGTGTTAATCGTTGTGGGTTTATGAGAAAATAATATAGTTTTATCAGAAATATCATTTAATTTAAGGTGAAAAGTGTTTAACCTATCTGAAGATAAGATTGTTTTATTTGATAGATCAGTAAATTTAAGTGTAAATGTGGTATTGATCCAAGAGATTGAGCCTGATTTAGAGTATTGTATTGCAAGAGATTTAGGAATTTTAGGTATCTCTGTGTTTGTTTGATTTTCTTGTGTATATCCTTGTTTAAATAAATTTTGACCAGTAAGAGCAAAAGATATGCATATAAAAAGTATTAGGCCATAAATATTCACAAAGGCTATATTCTAATACTATTATGTAAAATTTGTGGATGTAACTCTATTTATATTCTTTATTCTATTTCTTCGCATAGTATTCTTAGTTCTCAAAATCTTTCGTCAATGTAGTACTTCTAGGATTTTTTAATAAATATTTTACTAATATATTGTAATTATAATATAGTACTTAGTTTATAGATTATAGCAATGCAAAAAATTTCAAAAGTATTTTTGATTGTATTGCTCCCATTATTTTTAGTGAGCATTGCGAGCAATTTTGGCAATACAATACAATATGTTTTAGCACAGAATACGGTAGAAAATACAAATAAAAAAGTGTATGTTTTACTATTTGAACAGAACAAGTTAGGTAATATCGATAATTCAACCAAGATAGTATCTGCTATAGTCG
>JBHIVA010000182.1:0-1673 GCA_042138015.1 Nitrososphaeraceae archaeon
AATCAGTAAAGAGAAACTAGAAACTAAACTAAAGATCCTGAGAAATTTTTTAGGGTCATTCCCCAAACCTTTTTTCTAACTTTTTAAAAAAGTTAACTAGATATTTATAAAAATTGCCATCCCAATTTTTTCTGATCTATTTGATAAATTGAATTTTATCTTAAAACCGTATCTACATATATCAAGTCAATATTTCTATTTTCTTATTGCAGTTTAGGTATGAAATTTAAATTCCTCATGCTATGACTTCTCTTTATATACTCATTGAGAGCCTTTGTCTGTCCCTACCATATCAGGTTTATCCTTTGTTTGTCCCTACAATATATTCAATTTTTAACATTCTTCTTCACCAAACAGAATTAAAAAGTATTTGTCATTCAAAAGTAGACCAAGTAACTCAAATTTGAAAATTTTGAGATTATCAAGTCATGCTGTATCCATTACATACTCTGTATTTTAATTAAAAAATGTATTTACATCATAGACCAATCATATCAAATTGTTAACTTAACATTAGGTTATTTCTGAATGTACCAGTTGTTGTACTTGCTAACATAGGTTAAAACTTCATTTACTGACATGGGTAACACTTTCTAGTAATCTGCTATAGATCAAAAGTACTTTTGCAGGCAGTTTGAAAGATGATTCAATGACAAAACAGGTTCTGTATTTTATTATTCGTATACTTAATCAAGACTGCTTTAAGTTAAAGAGGCTAACATCTAGAGAGAATGGTATATTCCCAGATACAAAGTTAGCTGCTGGCAGAACAAACGTACGTATTTTTATAAAGTAATTATAAAGTCAAACCAAAGTAGTATAAATAAAAAGCCCTGCATTTATCGTTTGCATTATTTTGTGTTTGTTTTTGAATGAAGTCAGAGGTGAATATTTATCTATATATCTGAACTAACCGTTGGATTTAGTAATTTTTTAGGTGAGATTTATTTTCGATACTTTTATAATAATTTTTAAGTTCAAGTGCTCTTTCTATCCTATCGACAAGATAAGATTGGATTTGGTTCAATTTAGTAATGTTATTGGCAATACTAAGAACATTGAGAATATTTTTTTTATCTACTTTATTACGTACCATAAAATCGTGAATATATATAAGATATCCTATTTTCCCTTCATGATCCATGTAGATTTTATAGAATTTATTCTTTTTTTTCAATCGTAAATATTCTAACCAATATTTCCTTATTTTATCATATGATAAATTTAGTTTTATTGAAACCTCTACCAGACTCATTCCTTTTAAAAATAATTTATATGCTTCAACATTTTTTAAAATTTTAATCGAATGGTTATTGGATTTATCTCTTGATCCCTTTACCTTTATCTTCGACCCTGGATTTTCTTTATCTTTTTCTATGATAGGTTTGATATCTCGTAGTGAAACATGTGCGATCTCTGCAATCTCTCTGTAGTTTTTTCCTTCGCTATGTAATTTTCGTACTAGATAATGTTTTCCAGACTTGTTTAGTGATGAAATTTCTTTCATTTGAGGTTTCCATTAAAAAACGAGTTAATAAACAGTACGGTATAATACGGTATTTTTAATGATCTTTTTTGTTTCCATCTGAGATTAAATGATGATACCAATTGATACCATATATCTATCTTCCTTCAACTCCCAAAATCCGCTAACAAACAACATCTATTACAAT
>JBHIVA010000183.1:0-1565 GCA_042138015.1 Nitrososphaeraceae archaeon
ATAAAAGTAAATTGGTCTTCTGGCTCTGTTAACTTAAGGACAATGTAATCTCAATGCTTACTTTTTCTAATATGTTCTATGCTCAATTTTCGTAGATTTTTTAATATTTCCTTCTTGAATTTACCTTAACTTAACAGAGCCATTCGGGTTTCCTTCCTAACAGTGGAATTCATCTACAGATGGAGACAGTTGGTCAGGATTTGAATCCTCCATGTAGTAGGGTTCTACTGTCTTGTATATAGCTTTTATGATAACATTCATAAAATTGATAAATCAAATAATGTGATACCCTTACATTTTAATATTATTATAGTTATATGATATTTTGTAAGGGTATATATGATATGGTCTCAATAAAGAAAAAAAAGGACAAGAAAGGGAATGTATACTATTATCTTCAACAAACAATAAGGAAAAAGGGGAGAGTAGAGTATAGAGAAAAATATATTGGCAAACACATACCTAAAAATATAGATGAATTAAAAATCAGATTATTTAGAGAATCTTACCAAGAATTGTATAATTATATTGAACTGATAAGAAATAATTACAATAAAGAAATCAAAACTATGCCAAGATCTATTAAAGAAAAATCATTAGTATTATTTGCTACCAGATTCACATACGATACTCAAAAAATAGAAGGTTCGGCATTATCATTAAGAGATACTGCCAATTTGTTGGAGAAAGGTATTACTCCAAAAGATAAGCCCATTGAAGATATTAAAGAAGCAGAAGTTCATAAAAAATTATTTTACAAAATATTAGATTACAACAAAGATTTATCATATAGTACAATCTTAGGATGGCATAAAGATCTTTTTCAAGATACAAAACCAGATATTGCTGGCAACATAAGAAAACATAAAGTTGGAATATCAGGAAGCAAGTTTATTCCTCCTTTACCTATAAAAATTTATCCATTCTTAATGGAGTTTTTTAGGTGGTATAATAAAAATAAAAATAAGCAAGAAAAATTGCATACTATTGAATTAGCAGCACTTGTTCATCTAAAATTTGTTACTATTCATCCTTTTGGTGATGGAAATGGCAGAATATCAAGATTGATGATGAATTTTGTTTTGAATAAAAGTAGATATCCTATGTTTAATATTTCTTATGAGGGAAGAAACAGCTATTATAATGCATTAGAGAGATCACAAACCAATAATGAATGGAATCATTTTTTATTGTGGTTTATAAAGAATTATATCAAAAGTAATAAAAGATAATAAAAACTTTAATCAATTTAGAACTTATGAAAGCGTCATCTTATCCTGAGTAATACAGATAGGTGTACAAAAAGTAGAATCTAATAGAGAGGTTTTACTATTACATTACATTGTATTTAGTTTTTTAGTAACATGTTCTCATAATAGTGGTGTAATTCTATAGATATTACCTTCACCGTCTGATCCTCTATTTAATGTCAAAATATATAAAAATCCATCTGGACCAGTTTCAAAATCTGTTATTCCGCCAAAATCTGTTCCAAGGGCTATTGCAGATATTTCTTCTTCATTGTCAGCGACTAAGTCAGTAAGTCCTGCCTGACTACTATCATC
>JBHIVA010000184.1:0-1564 GCA_042138015.1 Nitrososphaeraceae archaeon
AAAAGAAAAGTTGGTAATTTTTACAGTTGTGTTGCTACTTCTACATCAAGGTATCTATCGCATCATTGGGGTGTTACTTGAGTTGCTATACCAGCTGGTAGATCCAAATTTCCTCCGTTAAATTCACCTACACGTACAGGAGCAGTTGGATTACTTATATCATATATTTCTACAGTAATATCTTCATTATTAGTTACATATAGAGTTATAATTGGTGGTTCTTCAGGAGCACTGATTTTTACTTGTTCATTCGCATTGACATTTACGCATATATTTACAAGGTTCTTGTTAAAGTTTATTTTATCTCCCCAGCCATTACCATTTTGTGTACCAGTTGAGTCTCCTGCTGCTCCTTCATTTGCTGCTGCAGTTGCTGCAGTGGCAGTATCTTGAGGTATTTTGGTAATATCTATGCCATTTACATTTGTGTTGCTATTCACACACTTTATTTTCTGAATATCTACGTGAGAACTCTGACTCTTTTTATCGTAATCGTAACTATATCTATTATTGTCGTCCGGGTAATAGTTATAGTTATTATTGTATCCATAATCATTGGCGTACATTTGTCCTTGTGCATTTCCTATCAATGTTGATAGACTTGAAGCCATTAGACCTGCAGCAACTATCAGGATAATATAAGCCAGGAATATCTTTTTTGTCTGATTGGTTAATACATTGTTAAATGCGAATTCAATATATCTAAGGTTAGAAGCAATATCATCTATAATTATAATATTTTAAGATTCTAAATTATCCAATATAAGAAGAATAGAAAATAATGTTAAAGTAGAAAACAAAATCTCTTGTTCACCTATTTTCTAATACATATTTTTTACTCTTTAGCATTATTGGATATGATGTAAAACAAAGGAGCTATATTCCTATCTATTTTTGGGATAGGCTCTTAATGGAATTTCAAGAAGGAAATATAAAAAAATCTACGAAATCGAGCATAGAACATATTAGAAAAAGTAGACATTGAGATTACGTTATCAAGTTAACAGAGCCACCCATTATTACCTTAGAAACAAGACTGTAAAGCTACAGAAAACTGAACTTGTAAGATGGAAGAATAGTGTAACCTATGACAAGAAATGAATTGTAGAATCTGATTTTTCATCTATGAAAAGAATGCTTAGTAAATATGCATCTGTTGTTAAAATATCCAAACATTGTAAAAGAAATAATGTTAAGCATTGTTGTCTAATTTATTTACTTCAACAACACAATAGGTTACGTTCACTAATTATTATCATTAAGTTAACAAATTATTCAACAAACTGCTATTTCTAATTTATTGTTGCTAAATTATATGAAAGAAACAGAATATTCACAACTTTTGCTATAAACTTGTAATATTGATTTCTTGAGTTTAAGAACTAGTTGTATAGAATTTATAACAATTCAAGTTTAATCTTTAATCGTTAAACCTAGTATTATTTATTGAATCAGGAGTTAATACGTCAGATACTCTTGTAGTATTAATCACTGAATTATTTCCTTCATTAATATTACTAAACCTAGTATTATTTATTGAATCAGGAGTTAATACGTCAGATAC
>JBHIVA010000185.1:0-1536 GCA_042138015.1 Nitrososphaeraceae archaeon
CAAAATAATTGAGCAGCAATATAGTGACAAGAAGGAAAGGTTAAACGAATTAGAGAAAAAAATATCAGAATACGAAAATCGTCTTGAAAAATTGTTAGAGACTGAAAAAACATCTATTGATACTATAAGATGGTATAACGTTGTAAGTCAAGAACTTGAAAAAGATGGTATTCCAATAAAGGATATAGATTCACTTGTTAAATGTGTTAAGGGCATCAAAAACCTAAATTTCGATGTAGAAAAAGTTGTAAAGATGTACTCTACCTATGAAATTTTCAATGACTTGATAAAGCAGCAAAAAATGTTAGTCGAAAAACAAAGAAAAGAAATAGAATCTCTGGAATTTAGAGCATCGAAATTAAAGGAAGATGTAGATACTAATGAATTGAAATTGTCAAAGCTCAACCAACTAGAATTTCTAGGTTTTGGTCTAGAGGAACTAAGACATTTACATAATATACTAAGCGAAGTTACAAGAGAAAATAATATTTCTACAAGATCTGCAATAAATAAATTCTTTGAAGATTTAAAAGATTATGATATAATTTTTGGATTTCAAGACAAGATAAAAAAACAAGTTGAAGAAAATAAGAATCTCAGTATACAAATTTCAACAGGTAGGAGCATTCTTTTGAGTCAAAACTATATTGGCTCAATTCTACAAAATTTACTAGGTAAAGGGATTACGGAAAAAGATATAGTAGATATTAATGCAATTTTATCATTTTCAGAACATAATTACTTGGGAAAAGATAATTTAACACAGTCATTAATTCAGGATCTTGATAAATACAGAAGTATAAGACATGCTACAATATTATTAGAAAACTCGAAAAAAGATCTTGAAAAACAGAATATAATTTTAGAAAATCAAAAAAGAAATAATGAAACTAATTTGTACTTTATTTGGCTTTTGTCGTTAACAGTTCTGAGAGAGCTGCAAAAATTCAGAGATATAAAAAAAACTACTCAACTATATATCTTAAATATAGTAAATACTGATAAAAATAAAAGCTCCTCTAAAAAAAGACAAGAAGAACAAGATGATAAAGATTCTGATGAGCACAATGAAAATTCTAAAACATAGAATGTAATTGTTATAATTTTCACTCTTTTACAATTCTAGTTATTTGCAACCATAATATTGTTATACATATAAATATTATCTTATATACTTAGAGCCTATCCCAAAATTAATCTCCTATAAACAATAAGGCTATTTGCTAATTCCACAAGACCAAAGTAGTTTTCATCTTTCTTTTCATATCTTGTAAATAACTTCCTGAATCTGTTATGCCAAGAATTTGTTCTCTCTATTACCCATCTTCTTGCAGGATGTTTTCTATGTAATAATTTTTTTCTTCCTCTCTTCTGTGACGTATATGTGGAATGTATCCTCTTTTGATTATTTCTTGTTCTACGTCCTTGGAATGATATGCCTTATCAAGACATAGATTCTGTGTATGTTTGGATTTGGATGATGGAGTTGATGGTCTTTTGATAACAACATTGTCAATAGTATTTGCTGCAACAGTA
>JBHIVA010000186.1:0-1523 GCA_042138015.1 Nitrososphaeraceae archaeon
ACAAGTACACCACTAAACATAAATGCAAATCCAGTTAACCAACAATCACAAGGGACCACAACAAACTCAGATCCAACATCCATGATTGCTATTCCAACAGGATTGGGAATATCACCATAAAACCTTACCACTTTTTTTTATTTTTAGTTTTTAATAATATTGAAAGTTTAAAAAATTTTTTGGAAAATCAAGTATAGATACAATAAATCAGAACATTATCTATTGGACCTATCATATTCAGTTTTTCTATTATAATAATATTAAATTATAAACTAGAATAAATCTAGCTAACTTTTGTAATTTATTGTAAAATTATGTATGATTTGATGTTCTAGATAGTCAAATAACGGATTAGAATATGCCCTAATAAATAATTAAAAAAAATAATCGATATTTATATTATTTTGATAACCTGTTATTTTTTGAATGGCTAGCTTTTCAAAATTAAATGAAATTATTTTTAATTTATGATACGATTATTACTACTTTATTATTCATTTAACCTTTCAAATTAAAAGTTATATATTATCCTAATCTTCAAAATTATAGAAAATTGATGAATGTAAATGTAATTAAAACAAATTATCTTCTATTTTCAGCTATTCTATATTTAATAATTGGATTAGTTAGTTCTATACATTATCATTTTTTTATTACCGATGTATCTGGATTTTTACATACTAATGATAAGACAAAACAGCAAGAAGAAAAGAAAATTATCAAAATTGATTCACCCAAAGGTTTATGGTATAACCTAGGTCGTTTCTATTCTGAACAGGGAAATTATACAGGTTCCATAGCTGCATTTGATAGAGCACTTTCCATAGATCCAAATTTTATAGAAGCGTTAAATAGTAAAGCATATGTTCTAAGGGATGTAGGTAACTTTTCTCAAGCAATAAAAGTATTTAATAAAGTTATAGAAAAGGATCCTGAACATAAATGGGCTTGGAACAACATAGGATACTCGTTAACCCAGTTAGGTAACGTATCTGATTCAATTAATTACTTTGACAAGGCTTTGGAGATAGATCCCAAATATGAATCAGCGTTGAATAATAAGGGAACAGCCATGATCCATTTAGGAAAATGGATAGAAGCAAAAAAAATATTTGAAGAGGTTTTAAAAATAAATCCTAAAGATGAATATGCTTCTAAAACACTACAAATAATTAACGAAAACCTGGTAAAATAATCAATAACCTCCATAGCAACTCATCCAATATCAATAAAGTTAACCTTCCGTTTTTAATTGGTAGGCGTTATACTTGCATAGATAGGTAACTGTTAGAGGATATGATAAGGTTTGTGCTATAGTACTGCGATTAGTCTTGCTATACCAGTAACTTGTATATTACAACTGTAAAACTAGCAACAGTGATAATCCTATGGCAATCAAATAAATGCTAGGAACATAAAACTAGACGTTACACTCTAATGCAAACTTTACAATATTTGTTAATTGAATTATGACCCATTCTCAAATAACTGGACTACAGGAGTAGATAGTTTTGTAGTTGATG
>JBHIVA010000187.1:0-1506 GCA_042138015.1 Nitrososphaeraceae archaeon
AAATCTATAAGCACAGAAGGTTTTGTAAATGGTTGGAATCTTCAAAAAGATGGTTTTGGAAATATTCATTTAAATGGATTACTTTTTTTTGGTAAAGAAAAGTTAGAGTCTTTATCAATAGAATTATTTAATCCTGTATATGATGCAGATGAAAAGATGTTACAATTTGATATAACTATAGATGATACAATAGATATTGATTTACTAAATGAATCTGATCAAGCTACATTGGTAGTTGGTGTTGGTGGTTGTTCTTGTAGTACACTACTGATGAATTTGGAGCATGCTTCAGTAATATGAACAGAATAGGAACAAAATAGTAAAATATATTTTTTATAAGGATTATAGAAAATATTTTTACTAAAATTTAATCTAAAAATCTACGTGCCTGAATGGAGTTCAATCGTCCATGTAGTATGGTTCTACTAAATTGCATATAGTTTTTATTGTCAAAAACTTCATTTAAATAAAATATTCACAACAAATTGGATTATGAAAAACTGTTAGGAGAATTATTAAAAGCAATAGCAGTGCAAAAAAGTTGCAATATTATAGTAAATAGAGCACTAATTAAAAAATTTTGTACTTTACCAATATCTAAAACATACATTGTTTAAATTTTCATCTTTTAATTACTATATTAAAAATGTAGAAAAAAAGAAATTATTTCCATTCCCAGATCTTTACAACCCCTTGCCCAGATTCATCTGCCTCTGTTTCAAATACTCCCACCATATTGTTTAAGAAAGCAAGTCTGCCATTTGAAGATGCCTTAATAAAAACTGACCCACGAAAACTACTTCTTTTTGATTCTGTGTTCAATCTCTCTATGCCATACCCTCTAAAAGTAGCTGTTTCTCCACTATCTTTAATAGTTATTACATGTTGACCTTCACCATAAAATACATCTTTACCTACTGGAATAATCCAAAATGTTCCTAAAAATGATCCATCTATATCTTTAAATTTTCCCTCTGAGGAATTGGTGTGTTCAATTCTGTTTTCTTCAGCATTTAATACTCTGGTACCTATGATTTTAATATTCCCTTCATATATTAAATCACCTAACATAGCCACTTGTATCTACTTCTTCTTTTTATATTTGTATCAGATTGGAATATATTAAGAAATTTTTTGTATGAACTATTAATGATTAAATTATCATCATTCCTAATTTTAGGCACTGTCTCTTTATTAGTGTTATTTACTAATAATATAATATATGGACAGCAATCAGAAAATATAACTTCCTCCAATGAACCAATCAAATTCATTGTATTACAACATGCACAATCTGGTTCAATTTCTAAAGTTAATGCAACAACTAATTTCTTGGAATTACATGATGTCTCTGATGTCATCTTATTCTCAGATAGACCTGACAGGATTGTGAAGACAGAAAGTACTCAAGAGTTTTTAGATAGATGGTATGATGCAGGTACAGATATAAAAAATAGTTTCTTTTTAGATCCACCTAATGCTGCTTTAGTTATGGATGACCAACAA